>JBFFHG010000182.1:0-6552 GCA_041557055.1 Desulfosarcinaceae bacterium | reverse complement strand
TTTGCGATTTGCACGTAGCCATCCAAATAGTGGGCCTGCCCCTCCTGGGGATAAACCTGTTGCGCGGTTTTCAGATACCCTTCGGCCGCATCCATCTTTTTTTGCGCCAACTGGCATTTGGCCATCAACACCAGACCGGCGTAATCTTTGGGCGCTTGTTTAAGCGCGCCGCGGAATAAATCTTCGGCAACGGCAAATTTTTCCTTGCCCATTTCAGACTCCCCTTTTTGCAGCGCTTCGATGGCGCCTTTGATGCGGCGCAAGCCGGCGATATGGTCCATATAGCGCTCACGATAGAGAGGCTGCCCTTGGGCTGCCGGATGCTTGGTTTTGGCTGTATGAACGGCCATGTTGTAACGCTCGCTGCTCATGGGGTGGGTGGCGAAAAGCAATTCGGCGGCGCTGTTGTGCCCCCGGGACATGCCGTTGAGCACATCCATCAACCCCACCATGCCGTCGGGCCCGTATCCCGCCTTGACCATGTATTCCATCCCCAGGGCATCCGCCTGACGCTCATTATCCCGGCTGTAAGAAGCCAGCAGCGCGCCGGAACCCAACATCCCCACCTGGGCCGCAAGATCTCCATAGCGGGAGTCACCGGCCCCCACGATGGCCGCCACGCCGCCCACAACCAGGTTGGTGACCTGCCCTTTGGACATCACCTCTGCGGTGTGACGGGCGTTGACGTGGCCCAGTTCATGGCCCAGCAAAGCCGCCAGCTCAGCCTCATTTTCCAGTTTGAGCAAAATACCGCGGGTTGCGGCAATGCTGCCGCCTGGAAAGGCATAGGCGTTGACATAATTGGCGTTGACCACGCGAAAGGAGTAAGGCATCTGGGGGCGATGGGAAAGCCCTGCCAGGCGCAAACCGGTCTGGCTCAGATAGGCGTTAAGCGCCCCGTCCTGGACGGCGCCATAGTCGGCTGAAAATTGATGGGGCGAATTTTTCAGATCCAGGTCGATCTCCTGGTTTTCACTGACCAGCATGAGCTGACGTTCACCTGTGACGGGATTGGTGGCGCACCCCACCACCAATCCGGCTGCGGACAATGCGGACAGTTGAATAAACCTGCGACGGGTCATGCAATTACCTGATAATAACATTATATTCACCTCATTGCTTTCAGGCGGTTCGGTTGAAATTAGAGGGCTGGGAAAAACCAGCCGAATTGATTTATTGCCGCTGCCCGCAATGCGGGCAATACTTGAAGTGCCCCTCAAGGCTGCCGCCGCATTGGCCGCACACCCTGTTGCCGCTGCCTGTGGGCGGCGGCACCGGCTGTCCGTCCCCGCCCCCCACAGGTTGTCGGCACCTATGGCAGTAGAGAAAAGGCGTTCCCTTTTTAACCCTTATCAGGGGAATAAAAAAGAGGCTGATGTAATGATCCACCTGCCGGGTGTCCGCCTGATGCAAACCGCATCGGGGACAGCGCCCGGGTGAATCGCTCAGGGTACGGGTTTTGGGTTGAACTCCGGCAATGAAAAAGCACATGGTTGCGTCCTGATTTCAATTTTTGCAGCAGCAGTTGCAAAATGAAAACATATTTTATAATAATTCTTCAAACAGTCAACACCCACATTGCATGGGCGTGACGCCATCAGCGCCATTTTTTTAAGGCAATCCGGGAAATGGCGCCCGTTGGCAACATAGCGGCGCCGCAATCGAATCACAAAAAAATGACAGTTTTGATAACTTGGCGTTTTTGGGGTACAATTCCCGTTATTCACCGGCGCATGCCGGCAAAGCGGCGAAACACGGAAATCAACCATGATCATCGACATCCACACCCATGCCTTTCCCAAAACCATTCGGGAAGAGCGTCAGCGCTTTTTCGACAATGAACCGGCTTTCAAGCTGCTCTATGAATCACCCAAATCACTACTGGTGGGGGCTGATGACACCATCGCCATGATGGATGCCCAGGATGTGGATAAAAGCGTCATCTTCGGCTTTCCCTGGCGATCAGCGGACACCTTCAAACGCAATAACGACTATATCCTGGAGGCCGTCGCCCGCTATCCGGATCGTCTCGTCGGATTTTGCTGCCTCGACCCGCTCCATCCTGAAGCAGAGGCCGAAGTGGCGCGCTGTCTGCAAGCCGGGGCGGCCGGTGTGGGAGAACTGGCGTTCTATACGTCGGGCATCGATTCCCGCTGCCTTGGCGGTCTCGATCCCATCATGGCCCTTGCCCGAGCCCACAACTGCCCGGTGATGATCCATACCAACGAGCCGGTGGGCCATCAATATCCCGGCAAGACGCCCAACACCCTGATCCAGATATACACCTTGATTCAACGTTTCAGCCGGAATCGCATCATTCTGGCCCATTGGGGCGGTGGTATCTTCTTCTATGCCCTGCTGAAAAAAGAGGTCCGCGAAACCCTGGCCAATGTATGGTTTGATACAGCGGCATCCCCCTATCTCTACCAGCCTCGAATCTACGATCTGGCCCTGGAAATGGCCGGAGAAGACAAGATCCTGATGGGAACTGATTTTCCCCTGCTCAACCCCCAGAGGTACTTTAAGGAGATGGCCCGGGCGGGCCTGTCCGAATCCAGGCAAAAAGCCGTTTGCGGCACCAACGCCGCAAAGCTGCTGGGATTGGTGACATGATCTTAACTTTTCATCCTGCTGCTAAAGTTTCCGTGCGGGAAGCCGATACTGAAAGCATCAAAGCTCCTGTTGCGTCTCCAGCGGCTGTTCCACCCATTGCCCGGGCCACCATCTCCAATATATCCAAACAGCTTGCCAAGATGGTTTGGTGCTGATCCATTCGCCCCGCAATTGTGTGGCGCGGCACAATTTTAACAGCGACGACAAGGAGAGCCAATGCGTATTCGAAAACTCCTTCTGATTCACCCCAACCGCTCCATCCGGGCGCTGATCAAAAAGTATGTCTATTCAGAGTTGTCGGATATCGAAATTATGGAAGCGCAAAGCGGCCGCCAGGCCCTTGAGCAAATGACGCCGAATGGTTTTGATATCGTCATCTCCACCGACCAGCTCAAGGACATGGAGATAAGGGAATTGAAAGCCGGTCAGCAGGCCACCCCCGCCAACGGCCACACCCCGCTGATCATTATTTCGGAAAGTGAATCCAACCAGGTGCGTAACGAATTGGTGGAGCAGGGCTTTGACCGCGTGGTCCAGATTCGAGTCCGGCCCGCCGACCTGATTCAAAAAATCAACACCCTGTGCAACCCGCGCAATTGGCGTCAAAACGCCCGTTATCATATTCCGGGAATAGGTGTCACCATTACTGCGGCGCAACTCAGGGTCGAGGCCTTTCTGATAAACATCAGCATGGGCGGCATACTGGTGGAGATGTCCACCGAACAGCCCGATCTTTTGATGAAGAGCGGCGTCAACATCACCCTTCAGGTTCCCATGGCAGACGGCCGGACCGGCATCGAAAGCCTGAAGGCTAAAGTGTTGCGGCTTGAATCGATCAAGTGGAAGCCGGACCTGACGCCGGCTGTCATGCGCGCCACATTTATTTTCGAAAAACTGCAAGACGGGCCGCGCAACAGGCTGGTAGAGCTCCTGCAAATGGCCCAGGCGGACAAATTATGGGCCACTGAGGTCCGGAAATAACCAATCAAAGGCCGGTTCACTCCAGAACCCAATCTTTAAGCCGGAGGTCAAACCCCGGTCCTTTTACTGCGAATCATCAGCAACGTCGGCATACACCTTGCCGGCCGCCCCGCCCAACTGCCCGCAAGCCGCCCGAATACCGGCGCCTTTGGCGCCTCGCAATCTTACAAATATCCGCTGATCGATGAGAGCCTGATGAAAACGCCGCACCTCCTCGGCACCCGGTGCTTCAAAAGGCCCCTGGCGGTCGGGGTTATAAGGGATCAGGTTGAGCTTAACAGGTAAGCCCTCAAAAAAGGCGGCCAGCCGTTGCGCATGTTGCGGAAGATCATTGACCCCTTTGATCAGCACGTACTCAACAAAGAGGACATTGCCCCTGGCCAGGGGATATTTGTGCAGGGCCTTTTTCAGCGCCGCCATGGGGTATCGCCGGTTGATGGGCATCAGCTCGTCCCGGAGATGATCATTGGGCGCGTTAAGAGAAACCGCCAACTTCAACTGAGGCCAGTTGAGGGCAGCCAGCCGCTCGATGGCCCCGGGTATTCCGGCTGTGGACAGGGTTATATGACGCTTTGCAATATCCAGCCCCCGCTGATCCGCCAAGACCTGGATGGCCTGGACCACGTTGTCAAAGTTATCCAGCGGCTCCCCCATGCCCATGAAGACCACATTGCGCACCTTGAATCCGAAATGCAATTTCACCATATGGACTTGGGCAACAATTTCATGAACGGTCAAATCGCGCCGCCACCCCATCCGTCCGGTCCGGCAAAAACGGCATCCCATGCGGCATCCCACCTGGCTGGAGATGCACACCGTGGCGTGATTGGCCATGGGAACCACCACGGTTTCGACCCGCATTCCGTCCGCCAGGCCAAAAACAATTTTGGTCACCCCCTCTTGCCGAATCCGATCCACCACCTTTGGAAAATGAAAACGCAGATCTCTGCGGACCTGCTCTCTTAACCGGGGCGCATTGGTAAATGCCGGAATATCATCCAAATTCAAATCCGGGGTTTGAAAAAAAGTCCGGTAAAGGGCTGCGGCATGAAAGGCCCCTTTAGCGTACCGCCGGCGGAATTGATCCGCCAACTGGGCATATGTCAGGTCAAGCAGGTTCATACGCGTTCTGTCTTTACCCTCTTTATCCGGGAGGATCAAATAATATCCAGATCAAAACCCGATCCCGTTATAATATCTTGACTTAAAATGCGGAGTTGACTACTGGAGCTTCTGGCTTTTTTTTTGATATTGTCGCTGACGCAAAAGGAGTAACCTGAAAAATGAAAATCATGATTGGATACGATGGATCGGATATGAGCAAACGGGCCCTGTCGGCAGCTCAAAAACGCGCCAAAGCGCTCAATGCGGAATTGCACATTTTTACATCGACGGGAAACGGCAATAGCGAAAAACAAAAAAACACCCGGCTGCAATCGGGGCTGAAAGAGGCTGAAATGCTATGCGCGGCCTGCGGCATCATCTGTCAAATCAAAATATCCGATGAAAAAATACCCGTGGCCGAAAACATGTTCCGCTACGCCGAAGAGCATCAAATTGATGAAATCGTTGTCGGCCTGCGCAAACGGTCCCAAATAGGCAAGCTGATATTCGGTTCCACCACCCGGGAAATCATTCTGGAAGCCCCCTGCCCGGTATTGACGGTAAAATAAAACAGACCCTTTATCTTTGTGGCCCACAGCACGCCCTATCATACGCCCTGGATCAACTGTCCGGAGGCGGCCATGTGGGCGGCAGCGTCGGTATCCGGCGTTTTATCGAACACTGGAGTGCCCAAGGCTTGCTGATCGCCTCCCTGCACGGTCACATTCACGAACCGCCGCTCGTTTCAGGCCGCGACCATACCCGCATCCATCAAGCCCTGTGCATCAATCCGGGCCAGCGGGACCGGCTTCAATTCCTTTTACTGGAGTTGTCCGAACATCAGGGGGCTCACCGGATCAGGATATTGCCGGACCTTGAAAAACCAGCTTGCCAACCCCGGGTCTAACATCATAAATTGACACCCTGCGGCCGGAGGACCAAAATCGCAAGTTGGGGGTGAAAGGACCATTCCATGCAAAACGTGCTTCTATCGTGGTACAGGCGCCATAAAGCCCTGTGCCGTTTCATCGTCGGCCTGTTTGTGTTTTACACCCTGGCCGGTTTCGCAGTCACCCCCCTGGCAATCCGCCACATTCTGAAAAACAAGGTTTCGGAACTCCTGCAGCGCAAGGTTCAGGCGGCCTCCGTGCGCACCAATCCATTTACCTTTTCCATCCGCCTGAAAAATCTGGCCGTATCCGACCGTGACGACGGCCCCTTTGTACGGGTGGACAATCTCTATATCAATCTCGACCCGCTTATCTCTCTGTTTAAATGGGGCGTTGCGGTTAAATCGGTTGAGATCGGCAATCCCGAAGTGCACATTGTCCGAACCGCCGCCGGCCGGTTTAACTTCTCCGATCTGCGAATACCGCCTGAAAATGAACCCGCGACGCAACCCCCACCGCAATCCGACCCCCTGCGCTTTGTCCTGGGGGCATTCAAACTTGCGGCCGGAAAAATTCACTTTGCCGATCAGACCCGGGAGAGGCCCTTTGAATCCACCCTTTCTGACTTGGCGGTAATCTTGAGCCGGTTGGATACCCGGCCCCAGGCAGAGGCTTTCGCCTTTAACGTGAGCGCCCGCACCGAAAGCGATGAAAGCCTGAAAGTCCATGGCCGGACAGACATCCAGCCCCTTTCCACGGATACCGACATCGTCTTGAGCAACTTGCCCCTGGCAAAGTACGCACCGTATTACCAGCCCTTTATCAATGCAAAGGTGGCTGATGGCCGCCTGACCCTTGAAGCCAAAGTCCAATGGTCCGAAAAAACCCGGACAGTGGGTGACCTTCTGGTGAAGATTTCCAACCTGGTCCTGAATGATTTTTCAGGGGAAAAGAGCCTGGCCAC
>JBFFHG010000181.1:0-6556 GCA_041557055.1 Desulfosarcinaceae bacterium | reverse complement strand
GATGAGAGTGAATACACTGCAAGGCCTTGGGTTCGATACCTGCCTTGCGCATCTCACTGAGAAGTTCAACGACACGTTCGGCTGGAAAGATGGTTCCAAAGCGACCGCCGGTTCTCAAAACCCGTTTTGTGCAGCCCAACAACTGTTTAAGGTTAATGTTAATCTCATGCCTGGCCAACGCACGCTGGCAATTGGGATTGATGCGACCGCTGTCCGCGGATCGAAAGGGGGGGTTGCTGACGACCCAATCCACAGGCCCGTTGATCATCTCCAGTGAAAGTTGACGCATATCGTGATGGATGATCCGGATTCGATCCTGCATGTTGTTGTTGACCACATTCATTCTGGCCAGTTGGGCCAATTCAGATTGGACTTCAATCCCCGCAATCTGAATCTCCGGGTTGCGAAACCCCAATATCAAAGGGATAATACCGCATCCGGTACCCAAATCGATCAAGGCGTCGCCGGGTTTCAAGCGGGCAAACGCCGCTAAGATTATAGCGTCGATGGAATACCGATAACCGTTATGGGGCTGGGTTACACGCACTCTGCCGTTGAAAAAAGTATCGTAAGTTACAGCCACCACAGATCAGATCGGCCCGATTTTAAGTTGGATGGACCTGATGTGCTCGCCCCCCAAGGCCTGATTCACTTTTGCAACAAGCTCCTGCTCCATAAAACGAAGGTGATGCAACCAACTGGAATTTGAGACATGCAGCAAAAGGATAGCCCCTTTAAAAGCAGCCGGCCGCGCATTGGCGGCTATACCGGCGCCCACGGTGCTTTCCCAAATATCCCAAACCGTTAGAAGCGCCTGGTCCGATTTGGGTCGGTACTGGTGCAGGACCCTGTCGAGAACAGAGCCGATTTTTGTAAAATTCTTTGAATTAAAACGCTTTTCCGCCATACGGTATACACTCGGCCTTCGCTTGAACGCCCCTCCCCTCTCTCCAAAATGTTAGATTGTGCCTATCCATAAATGGCCAATTTACCTATTTTTGAATGGACATATAGATTGCCGTCATCCATCGCCCTGCCCCTTTTTAGCAATTTATACATGACAATTGTCAAGCAGAACTCATGGGCCTTGCACAAAAATTGATCGGCATTTTAGGCATATCCTCCTGAAGCGCTGCCGTCGGCTTGATTTTTCTTGACTTCAAAGATTTAGCACCTTAAGTTATGGTCAATAAAAAACAAGCTGAATTTACAGGCAATCACAGCTTCAACCGCAAAAAACCGCTGCTCAAAGGCTGGCAAACAGACGATTGAGGATTGCCAAAATTTTTTATCCGCATGATAAATTTTAACAAAAGTACAGGTGAATGAACAATGGCATGGGATTGGGACAAACTGAATCAACAACAGCAACAACAACGTGGGGGACCCCCGCCTCAATTGGACGATTTATTGAATCAGCTTAAAAACCTGAAGATACCCGGCGGGATGCTTGCTGTTTTACTGGTGTTACTGGCTGTCATCATTGGAACCTCATCCTTCTTTACCATAGAGACCGGATCGGTTGGCGTGATCCAGCGGTTCGGACAATTCAAACGCATTGCTCCGCCCGGTCCCAACTTCAAGCTTCCTTTCGGCATCGAAAAAGTAACCAAGGTGTCCCAGGAAAAGGTTGAAAAAGAAGAGTTCGGATTCCTTTCGGAACGCAGCGAACGGGCTCAACGTCTGAGCAAAGATGCGGATGTGACCAATACGTCGCTCATGCTGACCGGCGGTTTGAATGTCGCCCTGGTTCCCTGGATCGTTCAGTATCGCATAAAGGAACCCTATGACTACCTCTTTAAGGTCAAGGAGGTGAAAGGCTTGTTGCGGGACCTGTCCGAAGCCAGCATGCGCATGGTTGTGGGTGACCGCAGCATTAATGAAGTAATTTCAAAACGCAGTGAAATTGCAAATGAAGCCGAAAAAGTACTTCAGGAAGAACTGGATAAAGCCGAAGCCGGCCTGCATGTTGTTAACGTTGAACTCAAGCGCACCAATGTGCCCGATCCCGTTCAACCTTCATTTAATGAAGTAAATCAAGCGGTTCAACAAAAAGAAAAGTTGATTTACGAGGCCAGGGAGGATTACAACAAGGCCATTCCGGCAGCACGGGGCGAAGCCCAAAGGACCGTCAAGGCGGCCCAGGGATATGCTTTGGATCGTATCAATCGGGCAAAGGGCGACGCGTCCAGATTCCAGGCGTTGTATGCCGAATATGTAAAAGCCAAAGATGTGACCAAACGCCGCCTCTACCTGGAGGCCCTTAAGAACCTGCTGCCCAAGCTGGGGCAGAAATATATCGTAGACGCCGACCAAAACAATCTGCTTCCCCTTTTAAATATCGGTAATGGTAATATACAGGGTATTGAAAAATGAACATAAAAATTTTGATAGGAGTTTTAGTTGCCCTGACAATCTTGGCAGGCGCAATGTGTGCTTATACTGTAGATGAAACCCAACAAGTTGTTATTACCCGTTTCAGCAGGGTCGATCGTACGGTTCGCGAACCCGGATTGCACTTTAAGCTTCCGGTGGTGGAGCGCGCCGTGATTTATCCCCGGAATTTGCAACAGTGGGACGGCGACCCCGGTGAAATCCCCACCAAAGATAAAACCTACATTTACGTGGATACCTTTGCGCGCTGGAAAATCAATGATCCCGTTCTTTTTTTCAAAACCATCGGCATGGAACCCGGGCTGGCCACCCCGCGCCTGAATGAAATTATCGATCCGGCCGCTCGCAACCTCATCACCTCCAACCGTCTGATTGAAACGGTCCGCAACAGCAATCGCGAACTGGACACTTTTGAACTCGGATTGGAAGAAGAGGAAAAAATCAAGCCGCGGGCCGCCTACACTGTAAAGGTCGGCCGGAAAAAAATTGAGGGAATGATATTGGAACAGGCCCGGCCCAAGCTGGAAAAATTCGGCATTGAGTTGGTGGACGTCAAAATCAAACGCCTCAATTACAGAGAGGAAGTGCGTCGCTCGGTATATGAACGCATGATTGCCGAACGCAAGCAGATCGCTCAGAAATTCCGTTCCGAAGGCAAGGGCGAGGCTCAGAAAATATTAGGTGACAAAGAGTTGGATTTAAAGAAAATCCGATCCAAGGCCTATCGCCTGGCGCAGGAAATCAAGGGCAAGGCGGATGCCGAGTCCACCCGGCTCTATGCCAAGGCCTTCGGCAAGGATCCCGAATTTTATTCTTTTGTCAAGACCATGGAGATTTATGACGAGGCAATGGACAAAAACAGCACCTTGATTCTGTCGACGGATTCCGATATTCTGAAGTATTTAAAGGGCTATTCTCAGAGCCGATAGTTAGCATGGATTGTGTGCGTGTGGGGGGCGGAGATTCAATAATAGCAGCCATGCATCCCGGCCTTTGAATCCATCGCCCCGATCTAATAAAATAAAAAGCACCGCGGCCTGTTCCGGCATCGGTGCTTTTTTAGTGCGTACCGTTTAACCCAATCGCAGCCATCACTATTTGCCCTTTCTACGCTGATGCCGCGTGCGAGCCAACAGCTTGCGATGTTTATGTTTACGCATTTTTTTTCTGCGTTTTTTGATGACACTGCCCAATGGATCACCTCCCCTCCACAATGTTAGACAGCTTTCATAGACCATTGGATTGCGTTTGTCCAACGCTTTTTCACAGGCAATCTTTTTTTCACTTCTTATCTGTTTGATATCGTTAAAATTGTATGGTATGGGCCCAAGCATGAGCAATACGGCCAACACCCCGGCTTTCAACCGGGAACAAATGCATTTGGTCAACCAAGCCGTAAGCATGGCTGAGGAGTTGGTCAGCAATTATTTCAAGATGTCTTCCAATGAGTGGCTGCGTCCCAGGTATGACGTTAAAACACTGGACGAATTAAGTCCGAATGAAATCGTCCATGGCCCTTATGCCCAAATTATTCGTTACCAGGGACAGCGCAAAGGCTCCCCCCTTGGATCCGAATCCTATGATTTTTATAAAATCTGCATCCAGGATCACACGATCCAAGCCACTTTGAGCAAAAGTCCGGAATTATCATTGATGGCCTTTTGTTTGTATATCGTTGCGCATGAATTGATACACATCGTCCGTTTCAGCAAATTCCTGCAAAATTTTGAAGCCACTGCGGATGAAAAATTGGCTGAAGAGAAACGCGTCCACGCCATAACCCACCAAATTCTGTCTGAAGTGGGTCTTCCGGAATTGAAATATGTGCTGGCCTTTTACCAACAGTGGCGTTGCCCCCGAATTGTATGAAAAGGCTTGAAGTTTATCAGAAAGGTCGCCTTGACAACCCTGAATCACACACTATATTAGACCAGATTTTTTGATCGGTGTATCATGTGAACCAGATAATTATAGGAGGAAATTTAAAAAATGCCGATCTATGAGTATCAGTGCGAACAATGCGGTAAGATTGAAGAGATTATCCAGAGATTTTCCGACAAGCCGCTCACGAAATGCGCGAGTTGTTCCGGCAGACTGCACAAACTTATTTCCCATAGTGCGTTCCACCTCAAAGGGACCGGTTGGTATGTAACCGATTACGCCGGGAAGCCCCCTAAAGACAAACCAGATTCCACGGCCGAAAAAAAAGTCGGTGCCAACGAGTCAAAATCCACTGAAAAAAGCACGAAAACCGGCGACGATTAAGAAAAGAGCCCGAGGGGGTTCCATTTTACAGTATTGATATCGGTCAGGAGATGGCGCATGTTGTAGCATGTGAAACGACGTTGAATCCCATAACCATAAAATTAGTCCTTAATCATACATTTTTTTTAACATTTAAAACTCGTTAGATTCTATTTTGATTTGAAGGGAGGTGACTTCTGAGCCCTATCTTATTTTCTGGCAAGAAAAGGACAATAATCTTGTTGTAACCCTTTAGAACCCAATATTTCCAATAATACGACAAACTAAAAGGAGAGATGGAACGATGAAACTTAGACCATTGCAGGATCGGATTTTGGTTCAACGCGTTGAGGAAGAAACCACCACAAAAGGTGGCATCATCATTCCCGATACAGCTAAAGAAAAACCCGCTGAGGGTAAAGTCATAGCCGTCGGCAACGGCAAGCTGGCTGATGACGGCAAACGGGTGGCTTTGGAGATCAAAGCCGGGGATCGTATCCTGTTTGGGAAATATTCCGGCACGGAAGTCAAAATTGAAGGCGAAGAGTATCTAATTATGCGCGAAGACGATGTTCTGGGCGTGATTGACTAATTTATCTATAAAAAAAACGGAGGAATCAAATGACGGCTAAAATTATAAAATACGATATGAAAGCCCGTGAAGCCATGCTCAAGGGCGTCCAGACACTCGCCGATGCTGTGGTTGTAACCCTGGGTCCCAAAGGACGCAATGTTGTTATTGATAAATCCTGGGGTTCGCCCACCGTTACCAAAGACGGCGTTACGGTAGCCAAAGAAGTTGAACTTGAAGACAAGTTTGAGAACATGGGTGCCCAGATGGTTAAGGAAGTTGCCAGCAAGACCAGTGATATGGCCGGCGACGGAACCACGACGGCAACCGTGCTGGCCCGATCCATTTATGAAGAGGGCCAAAAGCTGGTCGCTGCCGGAAACAACCCCATGGCGATTAAACGCGGTATCGACAAGGCTGTTGACGTGGCGGTCAAAGAACTCCATAAAATGAGCAAACCGACCAAAGATCAACGCGAAATCGCCCAGGTCGGCACCATTTCGGCCAATAACGACGAAACGATCGGCAACATTATTGCCGAAGCCATGAACAAGGTCGGCAAAGAGGGTGTTATTACGGTGGAAGAAGCCAAATCCATGGAAACCACCCTGGACGTCGTTGAAGGTATGCAATTTGATCGCGGCTACCTCTCGCCCTATTTTGTTACCGACCCTGAAAAAATGGTCGCCTCTCTGGAAGATCCCTATATTCTGATCAACGAGAAAAAAATCAGCAATATGAAAGACATGCTGCCCATCCTGGAGCAAGTTGCCAAAATGGGCAAGCCACTGATGATCATTGCAGAGGATGTGGATGGCGAAGCGCTGGCGACCCTGGTGGTCAACAAACTGCGCGGAACGCTGAATGTCGCTGCTGTCAAAGCACCGGGTTTCGGAGATCGCCGCAAGGCCATGCTCGAAGATATCGCCATTCTGACCGGCGGCCAGGTTGTTTCCGAAGATCTGGGCATCAAACTGGAGAGCCTGACCCTCTCCGATCTTGGCAAGGCCAAACGCATCACCATCGATAAAGACAACACCACCATCGTAGATGGTGCCGGTGCCCGCTCCGCATTGGAGGGCCGGGTCAAACAGATCCGGGCACAAATCGAAGAGACCACCTCTGATTACGATCGTGAAAAACTGCAGGAGCGCTTGGCCAAACTGATCGGCGGCGTGGCTGTCATTAATGTCGGCGCAGCCACCGAGACCGAAATGAAAGAGAAAAAAGCCCGCGTTGAAGATGCGCTCAATGCAACCCGGGCGGCCGTGGAAGAAGGTATTGTGCCGGGTGGCGGTGTTGCACTGGTCCGATGCCTGGATGCCATGGATAAGATTAAGATCAAGG
>JBFFHG010000180.1:0-6573 GCA_041557055.1 Desulfosarcinaceae bacterium | reverse complement strand
CTTCTCCTCACGCAGCTGGTAGCAGACATGGTTCGAGGTGTGGCCGGGGGTGTGTACACACTCGATAGACCAGCCGTTGCCCTGGACGACTTCTCCTCCTTGCACCCGGACGTCAGGCACAAAATCCAGGTCCGGGGCGTCGCCGATGGAGATGAAGACCGTATCGGCCGCAATCACCTCTCCGGAATCCAGCACAACACCCGCTTGCGTGACGGCTTTGGTAAAAACCGGCCAGCGGAATTTGGCGCCGGCCCTCTCGGCCTCGTCGCGCTCTTTGCCGAACGATGCCGGTTCCTGCACATCCAGCAAGGTAATATCCATGGCGCCCAGTCGGGCGGCCTCGGTGGCCACATCACAGCCCACATTACCCGCGCCGATGATGACCACTTTTTTGCCCGGCCCGGCCCGGCCGGCCTTGGCGGCTTCCAGGAAATCCAGGGCGGTTACCAGTCGTTCGTTGCCGTCAATGGGCAGCGAACGCGGCTTCTGTGCACCGGCGGCAATCACCGCAAAATCGTAATCGGCAATCAGCCGCTCGGTCTCCTTGCGGGTCAGCAGTTGCTGCAGATGGATATGGGAGATCACCTGGCGAACCCGCTCGATCTCTTTTTCAAAAACCTCGCCGGGGATGCGGCTACCGGGAATGGAGGCCGCGATTTTTCCACCCAAGGTCGGCGCATCGTCGAACACCACCGCATCATGGCCTTTAAGCCGCAATTGCCACGCCACGGAGATACCGGCGGGGCCGCCGCCGATAACGGCGACCTTCTTGCCCGACAGCGGCGGCAGTTCGGGCAGGCCGGCCCTGATGCTGGCCCTGCCCAGTTGGGTGACATCCACCGGCGCCATGAATGAAGCTGATTTGGTGCAGGACCCCATACAGGGATTGGGGCATAAATAGCCGCAAACCGTGGCCGGGAAAGGTGTATAGGCCAGGGCCAGATCCACGGCCTCATCCACGCGGCCCTCACGCACCAGGCGCCAGCGCTGCTGCACGGGGATGCCCGTGGGACAGGCAGCCTCACACGGCGCCATGTACTTATGGTTTTCCCAAACCGGTACAAAGCGCCGCAGATCGGCGCGGGTGATTACGGGAATGGCACTGCGATCCAGATCCGTCAGATCCCCCACCAGCCCGCCCCGGCCCAGGGTGGCTTCCCACACCTCTCGGCGAAAAGCCGTCATGGTGCGCTTGGCGCTGACAATCCGCTCCTGGGGCGTGCGGGCCTTGAGCAACTGCCACTCTGTGCGCCGGCTGAGGATCGGCAGCAACTCCTGGCGCTGAATCTTTTCCAGATATTGCGCCAAATTGGCGCTCAGCCACCCCCACGCCTCATCATCGACAGGATGCATCATGGCATCGGTCTGGCTGAACCCCTGGTGGGGGCCTCTGAAAAAAACCCTGCCCCCCACCATGCCCACCAACGGCCGGTAGCCCAGAACATTTTCGGGATTCTGGCCTTCGTACCCGCACACCACGGCAATGCCGCCGGCCATGAATTCTCCGAAGTAATCGCCCACCGACCCCAGCACCCAAAGTTCGGGCGGTGCAAAACGCGGATTGCGCTTGGTCATGGTCATGCCCCGGGCGCCGATGTTGCCGGCCACAAACACCCGGCCCTGGGCCATGGCGTTGCAGGCCCCGTTGGCGGCATTGCCGTGCACGATAATCTCGGCGCCGGCGTTGAGCCATCCGATGTCGTCGGAGGTGGGCCCCATGATCTCCACCACGGTATTGTCAAACCCCATGGAAGCGGTGCGCTGGCCCACAGGACCGGTTATGCGCACATAAACCTTTTTATCGCCGGCCCGCCACAGACGCCCGCCGATGCCGTGCTGCCCATAAGCCTTTATCAAAAGCCGGGTATGGCCCTGAGCCACGGCGGCTTGAATCTGCTCTTCCAATAGACGCGACTCGATACGCTGATCACCGACCTTGCCGGATATCACAAAAAATTCCTGGTCACTGCTCATCAAAAAAACTCCGTTTTCTTAGACCACATACTTGATCTTCAAACGCTCGGACGCATGATAATCCGCGATGCCCAGCGCATCGGACATACCGATGGGCAGGGCTGTCGAACGGCCCAGGGGCGCCACAATCTTCTTCAGTTCGGTATCGAAACTCAAAAAGAGATCCACCACCCGCTCGGCCACCATGTCCACATCCAGGCGGCGGTATAGGCGCGGGTCCTGGGAGGTGATCCCCTTGGGGCAGCGCCCGATATTACAGATATTGCAGCGGTCGCTCTCGGACCCCACACAGCCGGCGGCCGCCTGCATGACGTATTTTCCGATATGAACGCCGCTGGCCCCCAGCATGATCATGGCGGCGGCATTGGCCGCCAGGTTGCCGTTCTTGCCCATGCCGCCGCCGGCAAACAGCGGCACCTCGTTCTGTTTGCCCAGGCGCACCAGGTTCAAATAGGCGTCCCGGATATTGGCGGCAACGGGGTGGCCCATGTGGTCCATGGAGACATTGTAAGCCGCGCCGGTGCCGCCGTCTTCGCCGTCAATGGCCAGACCGGCGGCAAAGGGGTTGCGCGTCAGGTTGTTCAACACCGCCATGGCGGTCGAACTGCCTGAAATCTTGGGATAGACCGGCACCCGGAAACCCCAGGCCATGGACATGGACTGGATCATCTTGGCCACCGACTCTTCAATGGAGTACTGGGTCTGATGGGTGGGCGGACTGGGCAGACTCACGCCCATGGGAACGCCACGGATGGCGGCGATCAATTTATTGACCTTGTGCCACATGAGCAGCCCGCCGTCGCCGGGCTTGGCTCCCTGGCCATACTTGATCTCGATGGCGCAGGGGTCCTCCTTCATGTGCGGCAGGGCGTGAATAATCTCATCCCAGCCGAAATAGCCGCTGGCGATCTGTAAAATCGTGTATTTGAGAAAGCGACTGCGCAGCAGACGCGGCGGGCAACCGCCTTCACCGGTGCACATGCGCACCGGCATGCCCAGCTCCTCATTGAGATAAGTCACCCCCAGTTGCAACCCTTCCCACATATTGGGGGACAACGCACCAAAGGACATGGCGCCGATGAGCAGCGGATAGATCTCCCGCACCGGCGGCATCCATCCGTTCTCTTTATAGAACCTCAGGCTCTCTTCCGGCGGCAGGAGGCGGCCCAGCAAAGTGCGCAGCTCAAACTCATGGCGGCCGGCATCCAGGGCCGGATCGGTGAGCATGGAGATACGGATAAATTTGATCTGATCCAGGATACCGTCCGAAACATTGCGCCGTCCGCCCCGGCTGCGCGGCTGGCCGCCCCGGTTGATATGAAAACGCTGCTTGTCGGCCTCATCGCTGTGCAAGGGAATGACGGCATCATTGGGGCACACCAGGGTGCACATGGCGCAACCCACGCAGGCATAGGCCGGATCGGTCTTCTGCCGGATGCCGTGGAAGACCTCATACACATTGGAAGGCGGCTTGGACGAATCCAGAGAGGCGTTGACCCGCCGCTTGCGAAACACGCCCAGCTCAATGGCATTGACCGGGCAGACCGCCGTACAGCGACCGCACAACGTACATTTGTCCTTGTTCCATTGAATCTGCCAAAGCAAATCCTTGACGCTCAATGTGGAAGGGGTAATGGGTCTGTCTGGGAGCATATGGCAATCTCCTGGCGATCAGGACCGACAATGGCCGTGTCCAGATGCATGGGTTGAAAATCCTTACTCTTGTCGCGATCGGGGATGGCCGCGTCCACGCCGCAAATTTCCGAAGCAAAGGCCCAGCGGCCCGGCCGGCCGCCCACCACGCCGGGCCGCAGCTTTTTACGGTCCTGAACCATAAAGACCGAATGGTCCGGCAGGCAGCCGATGACGCAATTGGGTCCGTCGATGATCAGACGGCGACAGGTGTTTTTGAGCTGCTTGAGAAAGCCGGCATTGGGGTGTTTGGCCAGATCCTGATCCTGCAACGGTGTGATGATATGCTTATAGGCCCTCAAATCCAATCCCAGCCGCGTCATGGTATAGTGCAGGATATGGGTGAACACCTCCGAATCGGAATTGTATCCGATATAGCCCGGCACCCCCCGGGATTGCAAGTATTCGCGAATCGGGACAAACGCCGTGTTTTCACCATTGGTCATCGAGGCATACCCCTGGATGAAAAAGGGATGGCAGGCATACAGGTTGATGGCGTAATTGGTGTTCTGGCGGCCCTGGGCCAGAATGACCCTGGCGTACAGCTCTTTGCGGTCCAAATCCAGATATTCGGCCACCGCCAGGGGATCACCGATCTCCTTGATCATGATCACGTCCGGCCAGAAGGAAAAGACGATCATATCCCCTTTTTCTTCCCCCATGGCGCGCAGCCTCAACCGCATGTCCAGCAGGCCCAGGTAACGCTCATCCTGGGTCCGGCTCTCCCACTCTTCCGGGTATTCATAGGCCCTGACAAGGTAGGTATCACGCTTGGGCGTACCGGCCGGAGGGGCCTTGGGCACCTTGATGGAGGTCTTGTACTTGGTGCGAAACCCCTCATCCATCATCACATCATCCAACCGGCGCAATCCCTCTTTGGTGAATATGCCCGATAGAATGGGGGCGGTTTTCATCTCCTCGAACGGCCCGGACAGGTCCCGTAAAAAGAGCCCCACCCCCGACCCGTCGTGCCCCTCGCGCATGGCATCCATGGCATCGATCGCCACCATGGGCGATAACGGCTCCTGACTTGAAACGGCAAACAAACGGCACATGGTACGGCGTACTCCTTAATATGTTTTCCTCCAGTGCCTGTCACCCCGGGAAACGTCCGAAATATCGAGCGGGCATTGGATTCAAGCACCGGCTTGAAGAACAACCAATTGGCGCAATCGCTTATTCAAGCAACTAATATGCCACATTCCCTTATTGGCCGGACCTGATTACATAGCAGGTTCATTATCGTTTGAGAAGAAAAATGTAGGGGGGTTTATGACAAAAATGAATTATCACCACCAATGAAACAACAAAAATGTCATTTTTATTTGAAAAGGCGGGGTGGTTCAATGTAAGGTTCCAGCCCCTTGATGTGGTACAGGGCGATTTCGCCAGGCTCGTCATCTTTTAAATCATAGTAACTTGAAGCGGCCCACAGATAGCCTTTGTCCGCAACAAATTCGACCGGCCCGACGGCATGTTCGCACACCCTCTGCCGCGCGATCATCCGGCCTGCGGACACATCGTAGATGTGCGCATCCCCCTGGTCGTCGCCCATGGCGATCAGGTTGTTGGAGGCAATATGCACGGAGGTGAACGCGGGGACGGGCTGCAACCGGGCGATCAGGCCCGGCGGATCGGTCCGGAAGATGTGCAAAAACTCCGACCCGTCAACAACAAACCATTTGGAATCCGGAGAGAATCCCACGAAATATGAGTCTTCTCTGGTTATGACAAGAGCCCTGGGCTCCTGGTCGGGCCAATGCCACAGATAGCACCGACCCTTATTGGTGACCGCCACGGCATACTTTTCATTGGGACTGAGCCCCGCCCCGGTTATGGGGTATGGCGTTCCGCGGTATTCGAATTCGCCGCTGTAAATATTGCGAACGGCTATCCTCTGGTCGTGAAAACCGGCCGTCAGCAAAAGAGAGCCGCCGCCGAAACAAGCCCCGGTATAAAAAGCATGGCCAACGCCACGTCCGATCAGGCTCTTTTTCCGCCGGTCGTAAAGCCCGCCATCTGCGGCGATAAATCGGCCGTCTGCTGTAATGGCGGATCTCCTTGCAGGGTGCGCAAATCGATACTCGAATTTTTTGATTTGAAGATCCCTGTCCCAAATTTGAGCCAAGCCCCCCTCCTCAGTGAAAAAAATATCCTGCTGATCCCCAAAACTTTGCAGGGCGGTAATGGGTCCATAGCCTTGAATAGCAAAATCGCGCGGCGGTGATGAAAATGGCTTTTGCCATAAACGGATGAACCTGTAACCGTCAGATATGATAAAACGTTCACCGTCCGAAGAAAACGCCGCTATTTCAAATTGCGCAAGATCTTTTTTATAGAGCAGCCGCTCCCAGGTCAATCCGTCCGGAAACGTTTCAGGGGGCTGGGTGCTTGCGTAACGGCATGAGGCCGTAAATATGGCCATTATAATGGCCAGCAGAACAAAAACCGCCTGTTTCATGACACAACCTCCTGTTATTGGGCAGCCACATACCCGTAAAAGTAGTCCAGAAACTCCCCGACGGTCAGATTCGGCACATACTTGTTCACCGGATACCTGTTTTCAGCCCATGTAAAGACCGAAAAATCGATTTTCTGGGACAACAGGGCCTTGTCCTTATTGACCCGCCTGCCCTGGGCCGCCAATTTGCCGGCCGGCTTTCCGTTGATTTGAATGGGCGACTCCAACACCACCCAGTGATTGGCAAACCACTTTCCGCCGGAAATGCCCTGGAGAACATTGGCGCCCACCAACAGGCACACACAAGCGCCGGCCACATATTGTTTATGGGCCTGCAAAAGGGAGTACAAGCTTTTGTCGTAAAAGCCGTTCGCATCTGTGCGCACAGCCGAAAAATCCGCAAAGGCAAACCATTTGGCAATATCATAGGGCATGGTGATGCCTGT
>JBFFHG010000179.1:0-6591 GCA_041557055.1 Desulfosarcinaceae bacterium | reverse complement strand
TTGACCCGGCCCCATGAAATATCTGTGATATGCAGCAGGCCGTCCACGCCGCCCAACTCGACGAACACACCATATTCGGTGATATTCTTGACGATGCCGGAGACCTCCTTGCCCTCGCAAATGGATTCCAGTGTGGCGGATCGTTTGGCTTCGCGTTCGGTTTCAAGGATCACCCGTCGGGAGAGAACAATATTGCTGCGCTTGCGATTATATTTAAGGATCTTGAATTTAAATGTCTTGCCCACCATCTCGTCCAGGTTGCGGACGGGACGCAGATCAGCTTGTGATCCGGGCAGAAAGGCGTTGACGCCGATATCCACCGAAAAGCCGCCCTTGACCCGGCTGACGATAATGCCCTCAATGGGTTCGTCAGCGTCGTAGGCTTTCTTGATCTCTTCCCAGACTTTGACCTTTTCCGCTTTTTCTTTGGAGAGAACGACGACTTCATTTTCATCATCCCACCATTCGACCATGACTTCGACTTTATCCCCAACTTCCGCCCGGATTTCGCCTTTCTCGTCCCGGAATTCGTTGATTCGAATCTGGCCTTCGGACTTGTATCCGATATCGACAAGCACATGATCTTTATCGACGGAAATTATTTTTCCGGTGACGACTTCACCTTCTGCGAAACGCTTGAAGCTCTCCTCATACATGTCCATGAGGTTTTCCATGCTTTCTTCAGCGTTTTCATCAATCGATTCCGACGTCTCATTGAGTTCATCCATCATGGTGTCGGCATTGTCGTTCTGGTCTGGTGATGGTTGGTTGGTTTCCATGTCAACAGTGTTATTCATTGGTTTGTAAGTACCCCCTAAGCCTGATATCGCTACCCGTTGTGCTGTGGTCGATAGCGTAATTGTGGGACTATACTCAAGGGATGGTCAAAATGCAACGATATTTTTGGGTTTGAATGATGTTTGGACCTTTTCCCCAACCCGGGACGGGCCTGAGGGGCGTCTTCAAACCGCTTCTATTCACCGGCGATATGCCCGAGCATCAGGGCGACGACCTGTTCGAGACCCATGGCGGTGGAGTCGATACGGATGGCATCCAACGCGGGTTTCAGGGGCGCCGTCTGACGGGTGGTGTCATTCTGATCCCTTTTGACCATATCCGCCTTCACGGATGCCAGGCTGGGGGCCTGCTCGTCTTTGACCTTGAGTTCATCGTACCTGCGCCGGGCCCGGATAACCGGATCGGCATCAAGGAAAAATTTCACGTCGGCATCGGGAAAAATCACGGTACCCATATCACGCCCCTCAAAAACCGCTTGTTTGGCGGCTCCCAAGGCCCGTTGGATCTCCAACAAAAAGCGGCGCACAACCGGCCGTGCAGATACGGCGGAGGCCAGCATGCTGATCTGGGGGGAACGAATCTTTTCCGACACATCCCGATCATTGAGCATCAATCGCAATTCATGGTCCTGAAACTTGAAATCCAGGGTCGTTTTTTGGCAAAGGGCTTCCAGGCCCTGATCATCATCGGCCGCGACACCTTGCTCAAAAGCCGCCAGGGCGATCCCGCGATACAGCGCCCCGGTATCGATATAACGATATCCCAACGCCCTGGCCAGGGTTTTGCTGACGGTGGTTTTGCCTGCGCCGGCCGGTCCGTCAATGGTGATGAGCAGGGAGCGGCGGCAATGGGATGAATTTGTCATGGGTTATCCTTGGGGTTTTGGTTGGGCGGGGTTCTCAACGCCTTTTGACTCAGGGCTCGCGCGTCAATACGACTCAAGCGGAAGCCAAAATCCGGTCCAGGGCATCCAAAAAGCGCCGGTTCTCCTCCGGCAACCCAACGTTGATGCGAATATAGTTGGGGTAACCATAGGCATTCATGGCGCGAACGATGACACCCTGTTTCAGAAATTGCTCAAACACGGCCTTGGCGTCTCTCTGCACATCAATCAGAAAAAAATTGGTCTGGGTGGGAAAGTAACGCAGGTTGCGTCTGTCCAATTCCGAATAGAGATCATCGAGGCCGTCATGAACCAATGCAACCGTCTTTTTTAAAAACGCTTTGTCTTCCAGTGCGGCGACAGCCGCCGCCTGGGCCAGAGCGTTGACATTAAAGGGCATCCGCACCCGGTTGAGCAACTGGGCCAGCTCTGTGGGCATCACGCCATAGCCCACCCGCAGGCCGGCCAGCCCGTACACCTTTGAAAAGGTGCGCAAGGTGACGACCGTATGGTCGCCATCCAGAAACGGGAGTCCCTGAACAGATTCGGGATCGCGCACAAACTCGATGTAGGCTTCGTCCAGCACAACCAGCACCCCGGTGGGCAGCGACCGGAGAAAGGCATTGAAATCCGACCGGTTCACCATGGTGCCGGTGGGATTGTTGGGATTGCATATAAAAATCAGCCTTGTTCTGGGCGTCACCCGCTCCAAAATGCCCTGCAGGTCAATGGCCATATCTTTTAAAGGCACCGCCACCGGCGTGGCCCCGGCGCTCTGAGTCACGATGGTATACATCAAAAAAGAGGGCGTGGGGACAATGGCTTCGTCTCCCGGCAGCAGCAAGGCGCGGGATAAAAGGCCGAGGATGTCGTCCGATCCGTTGCCCATGACGATCTGCTCCGGCCGAACCTCCAGTTTTGATGCCAACGCATTGAGCAATAGGTGTCCGGCACCGTCCGGATAGCGATGCAGCTTTGCGATCCGCTTTGCAATGGCTTCAATCGCTTTGGGTGAGGGGCCCAGGGGATTTTCATTGGAGGCCAGCTTGATGGAACCGGTTATACCGTATTCCCGCTCAAGTTCTTCAATGGGTTTGCCGGGGAGATAGGCGGCAATGTCCAAAATATGGTCCGGGATTTTCAATTTCATAACAAACCGTTCTCAACAGGATCGATTTATGAAAAGCGTTTGACGCAGATTATCCATTTTATTTTTGCCCGGCCCCTTGGTTTGCCGTCACTGAGCTGCTTTCATACCCTCTTCAATGGCGGCCATGTTCAGGGAAATCAGCTTGGGTTTTTTGCTGAGTTCCGCCTTGATACACCGCCTCAGGGTCTCAATGGGCACAATTTTAGATCGCTCGACAAAAGCCGATAAGGCGACGATATTGGCCGCCTTGGCGTTGCCCAGTTGTTTGGCCAGATCCACCGCGGGCACTTTCAGCACGTCGCAATCCTCACGGCCGGCATCAATGGGGATCAATGAAGAATTTATCAAAATGATCCCTTTGGGTCGGACCACGGCCGCAAACTTCTCCAGGGAAGGCAAATTCATGGCCACCAGGTGCTTTGGATTCTTGATAATGGGGGAGCCGATGGGGCGATCACTGATCACCACGGTGCAATATGCCGTTCCGCCGCGCATCTCCGGCCCATAAGAAGGCACCCAGGCCACTTCAAATCCCTCCTCCATGGCTGCATGGGCTAAAATCTTGCCGATGAGCAATATCCCCTGTCCACCAAAACCGGCAAACATCACTTCATTTTGCATGCACTCTCCTTAACACATTCACCAAATTGTTTGCGCTCCATGTCAGGCCTCGGGAATTTTGCAATCGCCCAGCGGATAATACGGCAATAGCGTCTCTTCAGCCCATTTAACGGCCTCGACCGGGGTCATCCCCCAGTTGGTGGGGCAGGTACTGATCAACTCCACAAAGGAGTAACACTTGTTCGCCATTTGATATTCAAAGGCCTGTTTAATGGCCTGCTTGGCTTTTTTGATATACTTGGGTTTGATCACCGATTGCCGCGTGATGAATCCCGGCGTGACCAGGGATGACAACATCTCAGCCATCCGTACGGGCATTCCCACTTCGTCGGATTTGCGGCCAAAGGGTGATGTGGTTGTTCTCTGGCCGGGCATGGTGGTGGGGGCCATTTGACCACCGGTCATACCGTAAACCGCGTTATTGATGAATATGGTGGTGAATCGCTCTCCCCGATTGGCGGCGTGCACAATTTCCCCCATGCCGATACTGGCCAAGTCGCCGTCGCCCTGATAGGTAAACACCATCAGGTCCGGCCGAACACGCTTGACGCCGGTGGCCATGGCCGGTGCGCGGCCATGGGAAGCTTCCTGAAAATCGACATCGATATAATTATACATCAACACCGAGCAGCCCACCGGCGCCAGCCCCACCGTACGCCCCCGGATTCCCAATTCATCAATCACTTCGGCAATCAGGCGATGGGCCACGCCATGGGTGCACCCCGGGCAATAGTGGGTCGGTCGATCGGTCAGGGATTGGGGTCTCTCAAATGTCTTGGCCATGACTTCTGCTCCTATGCAAAAGCCGGTTCGGATTGAACCAGCTCCATTATCTCTTCCGGTGTCGGCACATCACCGCCGCACTTGCCATACCACTGCACCGGCCTGCTCCCCTGCACGCAGCGCTCAACATCCTCCACCATCTGTCCCATGCTCATCTCAATGGAAAACACCTTCTGGCAATGCGGTTTGCGGGCCGCATCGCGGACAGCCTGCTCGGGAAATGGAAAAAGGGTTTGGGGACGCACCAGTCCGACTTCAATGCCATGGGGCTTGAGGTCATCGATGGCGGTTTTGCATACCCGACTCATGGTGCCGTATGAAACGATCAGATAGCGGTAATCCGAATCCAGGTTGTACCCCTCATAAAGCACATCCTCTTTTTTCATCCGCTCGTACTTGGCCCTCAGCGCCAGATTGTTGTCGTTGAGTTCCGTTGGATCAAGATAAAGCGAACGGACGATATTGGGCTTATCAGAGCCCCGGGAATCCATTCCATTGGTCGCCCACTGATCTTTGTCGGAGGGGGCGGTCTTGAGATGGTCTGGGAATTCCACCGGCTCCATCATCTGTCCGATGAGCCCGTCTCCCAAGATCATCACCGGATTGCGGTATTTCTCAGCCAGCGGAAAGGCCTTCATCACCATCTCCACAGCTTCCTGCACCGTGGCCGGGGCCATGACCAAAAGCCGGCAATCCCCATGACCAATGCCCTTGGTCGCTTGAAAATAGTCGCCCTGGGAAGGCAAAATGCCGCCCAGTCCGGGGCCGCCGCGCATAATGTTGACCAACACGGCAGGCACTTGAGCGCCGGCCATGTAACTGATCGCCTCGCTCATCAAGCTGATCCCGGGGCTTGAGGATGTGGTGAAAACACGCACACCTGCCGAAGCGGCGCCGTGGATCATGTAAGATACCGCCACTTCGCTCTCTCCCTGCAAAAACACGCCGCCCACTTCGGGCATCCGCCAGGCCAGATATTCGGCCACCTCGGATTGGGGAGTGATCGGATAAGCAAAATAGTTGAGGCATCCGGCCCGTATCGCGGCCTCGGCAATCGCCTCGTTTCCCTTCATCAATACCTTAGCCATAATTTAAGCTCCCTAACGTCAGATCCGGTAACGCAATTCGCTTCAATGATTCAGCAATTTGATCAAGGCGTTCAGTGTTCAGGAGCCATTGGCCCGGCGCACTGAAAACTGGACACTATTTATTTGGAAAGTGGGGTTTCATCCACTATTTCTTTGATGGTGATGGCAGCATCCGGACACATGGTACAGCAGATGGCACACGTCACACAATCTTCCGGCCGGGCCTGACAGGCCGGAAAATACCCCTTGGCATTAATCTTTTTACTGATTTCAAGCACCTTTTTAGGGCAGACGCTGACACACAGGGCGCAACCCTTACACAAATTTTCTTCAATGCAGTATCGATAGGCCATACCCCTTACTCCTTCCGATCTATACCCTTGCAAACCCGACGGCCTTCGTCCAGGGCGGCACCAACTGCCGGTGAATCGGTAAAACAGGCCAACGCAATTGTTCTGTTTCGATTAAAGGCACCAAATCATGGGGCGCCGTGACAAACGCAACCTTCAGACCGCTTTTTTTCTGAAGGGCTTCCATAAATTCAAGGCCGAATTGAAAATGTTCCAGGGTGGTCTCTTCCAACATATGGGTGTTACCCACCCATTTATCGACCGGCTTGCGGGCGCTGGCTTCAATGGCCCGGCGCATGTCGAGGCAGCCTTGCGCAGATGCGGTGTTGGGACGATAGGGGTTGACCACCTGAATCATGGTCACACTCCCCTGCAGCTCTGCAAACGCATGGTGCAGAGCCGCAAGCACAGTGGCGCCGGCATCATCGCCCCCCACATCAAGAATCGCCAGATCGCCCGGATTCTTGATCATGCCGGCCACCTGAGGCATTAGAATGGGAAGATCGGCCTGGAGCAACGGTTCCGGCGGTAAAATGACCTCAATGCCCATGGCCTCAAGCGCCCGCCGAACCTCCCGGGTTCGGAAATAGGGGTTGACCAGGTCCAGATCAGCCACCCGGACATTGAGTCCCTGCTGTTTTTGGTGAACGGCCAGATTGACGGCGACTTCGGTTTTACCGCTCCCATAATTACCGGCAACAATCACGAGGCCCGCCAAAAAAATCCGCTGCACCCTATCCCTCCGCCCCATTGCCCGGACATGGCCGGGCTTGGTATCCAACGCCGAAAATCAAGGCAAAGGTTTATTTATTGGGAATACCCAAATGTGTCAAGCGCTTTCCGGCTGACTTTCAGGGCAGCCGCGTTTGGCTGCTTGCAAAAGCCTTTCAAGTCCGGATATCTAAACCGGGTTTACTT
>JBFFHG010000178.1:0-6618 GCA_041557055.1 Desulfosarcinaceae bacterium | reverse complement strand
TTCTGCTTGCGCAACATCTGAGCCGAAAGGCTGATAGGTGTCAACGGATTTTTGACCTCATGGGCGATCCGGCGGGCCACCTCACGCCAGGCCGCCATACGCTGAGCCTTTTCCAACTCGGTGAGATCGTCTATCACCATCACCATGCCCACATTGCGGCCGCCATCGTCTTTGAGCGAGTTGATGTAGGCCAGAAAACTTCGCGGCCGTCCGGCGATGGTGAGGCGCAGGGGGATCTCCAAAGCCTCCTCGCGCGTTTCGGAAAAAGTCTCCATGATATCCTGGGCCATTTTAAGGCGCAAACCGTTGAGAACTTCCTTGTAACTTCTATTCAGAACAGCATCGGCCCGCAAATTGAGCATGTTCTCAGCGGCAGTATTAAAAGTGGTGATCACACCGCCGGCATCCAATGTGACAACACCGGTCGAAACATTTTTCAGCACAATTTCCATGTAGCGCCGCCGCTCCTCGATCTCGATATTCTGCTTGCGCAACATCTGAGCCGAAAGCTCGAGTTGTTCACGCCCGATACGAAGATCGGAGGTCATTTTATTGAATGCCGCCACCAGACTGTCGATTTCGTCATCGGACTGGACGTCCAGGGCAAAACTGAGGTCACCTTCGGCAATTCTCCGCGTTCCGTCGGCCAAATGCATGATGGGAATGGTTATGGTTTTGGCCAGATAAAACCCCAGCCAGAGGGCGCAAAAAACCACCAGCAGCCCCACAACAGACAGGGTGATATAGTAAAAACTTTGAATGGGTTGCTTTAACAATTTGACCTGCTGGTACTCTTCATAGCCGCGCCCGATGGAAGCCATGCTGGCTGCAAAATCCGGGGGCATGTAAGCCGAGGCCGCGATAAACCCCAGCACCTGGTTTGCGTTGCTGCCAAAAGGCACCGAGCCGATGGTGCGAAGCAGTTCGCCGGAATCGATACGGGTAACGACGGTGTGCACATCACCGGCTGCGGGAGCAGCCTGCAGGTCGTCTGTTTTGACCCGTTCAAAAGGCCTGGCTTCCAGTTCGGCCGATACCGCGTATGCCAAGCGCTCAGCTTTGGCATCATAGATCTCGATGGCATCCAGGTTGAATTCACGCTGCACCACCTGAATATATCGGCTCAAAGCCGCTCTCTTATCAGCGCTGAGAAAATTTTTCTTCTCAATTTGGTAGGCAATGCGCTCCAAAAAAAACCTGTTCTCACTCTCTTGGCGCTGATAAATCTTTTGCCCGACCTTCAATGAGTTTTCCAGAGCCTGTTCCACCGGCACATTGAACCAGAATTCAATACTACTGGTAATAAAATTAATGGAAAACACAAACAGGACGGTGGTGGGCAGCAGGGTAAAGGTAATAAAAGCAATCACCAAGCGCGTTCGCAGTTTGACACCCATCACTTTGCGCTTGCGGTCATAGAGCAATTTGACCAGATTGCGAAAAACCAGAAAGATGAGAAGCAACAACAGCAATAAATTGATGTTGATCAGTATAAACATCAACACCTGATTGGATACGGAAAAATCGGCCGCCAGATAGATTCTTCGATTAAGCGCCAGGGCCAGCAGCAACCCCGCCACCACGGTTATCACAATGATAAGAACGCGCTCCCGTTTGCGGCGACGGCGTTCGTCGGCAGACATCGCGGACAGAGGTATTTTGGAGGCACCGGTCATGGATTAATAAATGAAATCAATGGTATACCAATCTGTTTCGATGTCCCAAAACGAAACAAAAAATAGAACGTAATGGAGGTAAAACGGAAGGATCATTCTATTCAATTCAGCCTTGGCCTGAATCTGGTATTGCTGGCCTTTCTCCAGCAGGCCCAGCGGGACGACCTCCAGGCTGTCGACTTCGGCCATGAGTTTTTGAGCCTCACCAAGGGTCCTGACAACCAGCGGCCGGTTGCCCTCCCAGGAGCGGGTCAGCACATATTCTTTTTTGAGATTGTCGTATTTGAGCGTATGGGTCGGTTGAATTTCGGCAATCTTCTTGTCGAACCGGAATCCGCCGCGGACATGGTATAGCTTAATATAATAGGTGAAGGTAGCCGGCACGCCACTTTGAATTGCTTTTATGATTTTGGGAGGGAATGCATCTTTGGCTGTCAGGTAAAGAAGCAGGTTATCGCGGGTATTGGTTACAATAATATTTTCCAGCCGGGCATCCTGGCAATAGGCTGTACCGGTCATCACCAGGGTAAGCGCAACACACAAAAGGGCGGTGGCCCGCACGACGTTTCTTTTCATTGTCGGCTCGATATCTAAAGTATCATCCGCATAAATGCTATCCACATTATCCGTCAAATAATAAAGATAGCCGACCTGGAATCAGACGGCAAGCTGTTTCCCGAAAATTCCCTCTTCAGCAACATGAGCGTCGAAGGTACGGGTCTGCCAGGCATCTTTTTGGAGAAAAAATTTTTCCAAAAAAGCGTAATGAAAGGCGTGTCCGGATCGCTTGGCCACAATGTGTCCAAAAATGGGCAAACCCAACAGATTAAAGTCTCCGATACAATCCAAAAGCTTATGGCGCACGAATTCATCGGGATATCTCAGGCCGCCTTCATTAAGGACCTTGTCCTGGCCGACGACAATCGCATTTTCCAGGGATGCGCCTCGTCCCAGACCGAATTTTTTCATGTATTCTTGTTCGTGAAGGAATCCAAAGGTCCGGGCGTCGGCTACTTGTGTTTCAAACTGATCGCCGGTGAGCACAATACTGCACTCCTGGGCCCGAATCATCGGATGGTCGAACTCAATGGCGCAGGTAATTTGAAAATGGGACGCCGGATAGATTCCGACGAACTTGTTATCATCAGCCAGCTCAATGGGCCTGTTCACCACAAAAAAGCAGCGGGGCGCATCCTGAAGTTTAACACCGGCGGATTTAATCATGCGCGTAAACGGGCCGGCGCTACCGTCCATAATGGGCATTTCGTAAGAATTTACTTCAACCAGGACATTATCAACAGCCAACCCCGCAAAAGCAGCCATGAGATGTTCGATGGTCGAGATGATAAAACCGTCCGATCCGATAACCGTGGCCAGGCTTGTGTCCACAACCTTATTGAACCTGGCCGGTATCCGGGGCCGATTGGGCAAATCTGTTCGGATGAATTGGACACCATGATTGATGGGGGCCGGTTTAATGGCAAGTTGTACCGTTTGGCCGGAATGGACGCCGATCCCGGAGCATGAGACTTCCCGGGCTATTGTTTTTTGCACATAATCTATGGTCATTGATATATATTTCCTTGTGGCGGTCGGCCATTGCTGTTATATGCCGGACAGTTATCGACGCAATGCAATTCGAATGTGATTCAATCTGATCTATCAATCGTATTTTTCGGTCGTATCAGCAAAATCCGTGCCATTTGCCAACAAAAATGGGCAAATTTATTTTGAACAATAATATAATAATGTTTTACCATACACCCATTTTTCAGCGTAATAACTCAGCACTGAAAATGTGTGCAATTAGACACACTCTTTATCCAAAATGCGTCCATTTGACAACAAAATTGTGCGCTAACCGGCAATTGATAGAAGTGGAGGTCTCTGGTGCTGGCCAAAGTATTAAGCAGCGCCGTCATCGGCATTGATGCGTTCCTGGTGGAAGTCGAAGTGGACATTGTTTCCGGTTTGCCGAATTTCACAACCGTGGGGTTGCCCGAGACGGCGGTCAAGGAAAGCAAGGAGCGGGTAAAAGCGGCTATAACCAATTCCGGCTATGATTATCCGGCCGACAGAATAACCGTCAACTTGGCCCCGGCCCATATAAAAAAAGAGGGCACGGGATTTGACTTGCCCATAGCCATCGGCATTCTATGCGCCACCGGCACCGTTCCCCATCGAGAATTGGACGGCTTGCTGTTTCTCGGCGAACTAAGCCTGGATGGGCGCATAAAACCGGTATTTGGCTCTCTGTCAATGGCCATTGCGGCCAAAGAGAAGGGGTACAAAGGAATAGTGGTCCCTTACCGAAACCGCAAAGAGGCTTCCGTCATTCAAGGCATTCAAGTTTACGGAGCCCACAGCCTCTCTCAAGTGGCCGAATTCCTGCGCGGTGACCAATCCATACCTGTGGCGCGTGAAGACATAAAGGCCCTGTTTGAGAACCCGTCCAATCCCATCGAAGACTTTTCCGAAGTCAAAGGCCAGGAGCATGTCAAACGGGCATTGGAAATCGCGGCCGGTGGCGGACACAACTTGCTGATGATCGGACCGCCGGGGGCCGGCAAAACCATGCTGGCCAGACGGTTGCCGTCCATACTCCCACCGATGACCTTTGCGGAGGCCATCGAAACCACCAAGATCTATAGCGTGGCGGGCCTGCTCCATCGCGACCAGGCGCTCGTTACGCGAAGACAATTCCGGGCGCCCCATCACACGATTTCGGATGCCGGTCTGATCGGCGGCGGTGTTCTGCCGCGCCCCGGCGAAGTGAGCCTGGCCCACAACGGAGTCCTTTTTCTGGATGAACTGCCCGAATACAAAAAACACGTACTGGAAGTACTTCGTCAACCCCTTGAAAACCGCTGCGTAACCATTTCACGGGCGGCCGCCAGCGTCACCTTTCCGGCCGGCTTCATGCTGGTGGCGGCCATGAATCCATGTCCCTGCGGCTACGCCACCGATGCCAAGCACGTCTGTCAATGTTCCTTTCAACAGATTCATCGTTACCGATCCAAAATATCCGGTCCGCTAATGGACCGCATCGACATGCACGTGGAGGTGCCCGCCGTCTCGTATCAAGATCTGGCGACCTTGCCGGCATCTGAAAACTCCTGGGCCATTCACCAACGCGTAACCCGCGCACGGACAGTGCAGGCCAAACGGTTTCGCCGTGCCGGCATATTTTGCAACGCCCATATGAGTAGTCGCCATGTGCGAATCCACTGCAATCTGGACACCCGGGCAAACACCATGCTTGAGGCCGCAGTGGATAAGTTCGGATTATCCGCCAGAGCCTTTTTCCGAATCCTCAAAATGGCGCGCACCATCGCGGACCTGGACGAGGCGAGGGACATTGACGCCGCACATCTTTCAGAAGCGATTCAATATCGATCCCTGGATCGCGCAACTTCGGAATTCTGAACCTCTTTTTTCACATATCCGCTCCATCGGCGCAGCGAAGATTTTGTCACACCGTTCCCTTGGCCGTTTAAACCCTTGTTCCCATTGATTCTGTTCAGACATGGCGTTATGGCAAGGCTGTCAATGGATCGACCCAAAAAAATTGATTTATTACAGCATGTTACATTGTAGAAAAAAACATGGCGAGCTCGCTGAAAAGATTCCCAATTGAAAGCGGGGAACCATGACCTGATCCCTAACAACAATGGTTGTGGCTCAGGGAATCTTGATCCTGGCCGATCTTTACGACCTTATGATCAAAAAACCAAGGCGTGACGCCATTTTATGTGTTGACAAAGAATAGGGCAGGCTGTAAATCCCTTATAGAACGTGTGTTGGCGAACTCTTTACATTTTTAAAAAGGAGGAATTCAAATGACAAAAGCGGAAATCGTTGAGAAAATGGCCAAAGAGGCCAGCATCACAAAGGCTGCGGCGCAGACTGCCCTCGAATCATTCATCGACAGCGTTACAAAAACGCTGAAGAAAAAAGACGGTAAAGTTACCCTGGTTGGTTTCGGCACCTTTCAGAAAACCCGTCGCAAAGCCCACAAAGGCAGAAATCCCCAGACCGGTGAAGTTATAAAAATCAAAGCCGCCAATGTGGTAAAATTCAAGCCCGGCAAAAAACTCAAAGACGCTGTATAGTCGCCCCCGCACCACCGTTTTAAAAAACAGCTTAACAGCGTTGTTAAGCTGTTTTTTTATTCCCTTGCACAATTCCCCCTGCAATTCCCTGGTGATGCAACTGCTTCTCTTTTCCCGCGGCACGGCATCCGTTTTTCGGAACGATGCTTTTACCCGTCTAAAAAGCCGGAGGGCCCCTTGATGTAAGGTATCGCAATTGGGTGCGACCAATGATCATTGCAGGGACCACCGGGCCGAAATCGTCAGCGCCATTGATATTGCCGGATCGGTCTGCTATAAATTCAGTTATCCTCCAATCACGGGAGATGATTTGAGGGCAACAAAATGAATTCCGATCCAACCGATAATGCAGGCCCGGAACAGTGGGTCGATCTTTACGGCAACCACATGTACCGCTACGCCCTGGCGCGGCTGTCCGATCCTGAAACTGCGCAGGACCTTGTGCAGGAAGCGTTGGTGGCGGCCATTCAGGCATTTAAACGCTTTGAGGGCAAGTCCTCCATCAAGACTTGGCTTATCGCGATTTTAAAGCGCAAAATCGTGGATCACTACAGGCGAACGAAAAACCACCAAAGCATTGGCAATATTGAAGAGGTCGCCAACAACATCAATCAAATGTTCGATGACAGCGGACACTGGCGGGTCATGCCCAATGAATGGACCTCACATCCGGACCGGGTATACGAACAACAGGAGTTTATGGATGTGCTTTACCAATGTATATCCAAATTGCCGGACCGCCTATCTGAAATATTCATGCTCAGGGAGTTTGAAGAATTGGATACGGAGCAAATCTGCCGGCAGATGTCCATCAGCGAATCCAACAGTTG
>JBFFHG010000177.1:0-6632 GCA_041557055.1 Desulfosarcinaceae bacterium | reverse complement strand
GCCTTTTATCTCAGGCGCCCGGCCGTATTCATATACGGCTTCGATGGGGGCGTTTCCGGCTTTGGCGATGGCGCCCAATGATTTTTCCTCTATTGTGGTCAGCCCCCCCTTGATGTTTCCACCGGTGGGCTGGCCGCCCCGCATATCCACGCCCACGGATTTGGCGCGATCTTCCATGCGTTTGACCAGCGCCAGAATCGCCTCACCGATTTCAGGGGTCCTGGCATGGGTGGCCAAAAGGTGTTCCGCGCCGATGAATTCCGTGACCTCTCCCAGGACGGAGGTGCCCCCGTTTTTTACAATCCGATCCGAAGCAATGCCCAATGCCGGATTTGCCACCAGCCCCTGGGTGGTGTCCGAACTGCCGCATTTCAAACCCAATACGAGATCGCTGACAGGGTGCGGCGTTTTGACGCAGAGGGAGGCTTCCATTGCCATTTCCTGGGCAAGCAATACGCCCCGGGCAATGGATTGGGCGGCGCCGCCGATTTCCTGAATGACAATCCGCTCCACTCTTTTCCCGGAATCGCGGATGGCGTTTGTCACCTTTTCCAGGTCAGTGCTTTCACATCCCAGGCTCACCAAAAGGAGTGACGCCAGGTTCGGATTTTTGCCCAATCCGATCAGCACATCATTGACCCGGTTGATATCCACAGGCGTTTGACAACACCCTTGATGGTGGGTGAACGCGGCCGTACCGTTGACTTGTTTGCTGATTGCTTCGGCGACTTCATTGGCGCAGACCACACAGGAGAGGATGCCCACATAATTTCTGGTTCCCACCCGGCCGTCATCTCTTTGATATCCCATAAATTCCATCTTACATATCCTCCTTTGCCAGATCGCCGCGTCCCCGCAGGCTTTCCACATTGTGGACATGCACATGTTCGCCGGGCTTGATATTTTGGGTCGCCCGTCCGATCACCGAACCGTATTTAAGAATATCCTCACCCTGGTGAATCTCCTTTACGGCCAGTTTATGGCCAAACGCAATGGGATCGATCACCGTGATTTCCAGGCTTAATTCCTCCGTGCCCATTTTAGCTGTTTCCCCTTTTGCCAGTTCCGCGATGGCGGTGGCGACATTGTCTTGAAACTTGATGATTAATGCGTTGTTTTTCATGGCTCGTATTATCTTTGGGTGTTGATGGTGTGTTGATATTTTTCGACAGCAGGATGCCACGGCATCAAGCAACGCCGAATCCATTGTTCAACCGTTTGGAATTCAGTAAACCGGTGCAGTTTGTCATAAATTGACTCCGCCGCATCCGGCCCCCATGACAATCGGGCCAGATCGATGAATTTCTGCCGTTTTTGCGTTTCGCTCAGCGGATTTTCAGGATCTCCCCGGCGTGTTTCGCAAATCTGTGCAAGATTGCGCCCATCCTTTAGTTTGAGCGCAATGCGTGACGGCCGTTTGTCCCCGAAGCTTTCGACGTCAGGAAGGGCGCCGAGGCGGATGCGGCCGAGCAGCTTTTTAATCGCCCGGTCCTGAACCATTGCGGGCGTGAATTCGGCCAAGGTGACTTTTTTTCTCAAAAATGCGGTTGCCACGCAGTATTGAATGGAAAATTTGGCTTCATGACCGTCCTTGGGATCGGGGGCGTCGGCCACCTGAATCGAAACAGGGTGGGTTAGAATATCGATGGATTCGATTGCCTCCGGGGCGACCTGACCGGCCAAAGTCAAAGCCGCTTCAATCGACGTCATGGTGTGTCCGCAGACCGGGTAGGCTTTGTACGTGGTTTCCCGAATGCGCCAATCTTCTCCGAGTCCCGATACGCATTGCGCAAGGTCCACCTTTTCAGGCACCATGGCGCGAAAAACGCCCCGGGCCCCTTCCAGGACCGAGACAGGGCCGTACGCGTCGTTTTGCGCCAGCAAAGCGGACAACAGCCCGGCGTGGGCCGCCTTGGCCGGATGCAGATTTTTGGCCTGAGGCGCCCCGGGCAGCACTTCCCAAAGCCCGGCAGCCTGGGTTCCGGCATATCCCAGGGCGCCGGCCGTTTGGCGGGCATTCAAATCAAGACAGCCGGCAGCCGCGGCAGCCGCGCCAAAGGTTCCCATGGTGCCGGTGGTGTGCCAAAGCCGGTAATGAGAAGGATTGATCGCTTTGGCCAGGCGCATGGATATTTCATAACCCGCCACTGCGCCGGTCAGCAGATCCATGGGCGAACAATCCGAAATGGATGAAGCCGCAAACGCGGCGCTGAACGTTGAGGCGCCCGGGTGGTACAGCCCGGCACGGTAGGCGTCGTCGAACTCCAGTGCATGTGCGGCGCCGGCGTTCACCAAGGCGGCATTCAATGGGTCGGTGCGCCTCAATGTTCCGGCGATGAGCGAGCTTGACCGATCCGCTGAGAGACCGGCGGTCTTCAACAATGCGGTCCCTGTGGCCGTGGTGCATCCTGCGGCGGCGTTGGCCAGCCAGTCTGCAAAAAGATCCGCTGCCGCCCGGCGCACATCGTGCGGCAGCATCTTCCAATCCAGACTTGTGCGGAAATCGGCGTATTGTTGGGTCAGTGTTTTCATCGATGGATCAATGCAATAGCTCTTTTACCCGGTCTTTTACCTGTCTTGCCACCATGGGCGCCTGCCCCACGTACCCTGCCGGGTCAAGGGCTTTTTCCAGGTCTTCCCGGCTGATCTGTTTGGCGATTTCCGGTCGACGCATGAGCTCATCCACCAGGGGTGTATCTTTTTCCATGGCACGGATCGATGCCTCATGGACAATTTGATGCGCTTGCGGCAAGGGAAAATGACGTTCCAGCAGAAACATCGCTTTTTCCGAGAGCAGCATGCCTTTGAGCATGCCCGTGTTTTGTTGCATGCGTTCCTCATTGACGGTCAATCCGGTGGTCACGATGCCGATATGGTTCAGAATACCCGAGAGCATCACAAAGGTTTCCGGAACGGCGATCCATTCGTTTTTCCATCGCGAGGCGTCGCGCTCGTTCTCCTGGCCCATGACTTCAAACGCGATTGAAGCATTGCCGCGGATCACGCGTTCCAACACCATAATCCATTCGCTGTGAATGGGGTTGCGTTTGTGGGGCATGGTGCTGCTGCCGATCTTGCCTGCGGAGGGCTCCATCACCTCCCGGAATTCAGTCCGGCTGAGATTATAGATTTCACGGGCGATGCGCACACACGTGCCGGCGAGCAACGCGCTAAGGGAGAGCGCCTCTGCCACACGGTCACGGGAACTGTGCCAGACGGTTTCGGGCACGCCCAGGCCGAGAATTGACAGGGCCCGGCTTTGAACTTCCGGTCCCTTGTCTCCCCAGGAAGCAAATGTGCCCACGCCACCGGTGAGATTGCCCACCAGAATGCGATCCCGGGCCATCTGCCAGCGTTCCAACTGCCGGCTGAGTTCGGACAGCCAGATGGCCACCTTGAATCCGAAGGTGATGGGCAGGCCGTGGTTGCCGTGGGTTCGCCCCACCATCAACGTATCGGCATGGGTTTCGGTGATTTTACCCAATTCGCGCATGATCTCCTTGATATGCGCCAGGACGATATCATAGGCCTCTTTGATCATCAGCATCAGACCGGTATCGATAATATCCTGGGTGGTGGCGCCGAAATGCACGTAACGGGAATCCTCGTGATCGATCACCCGTCTGAACTCTTCCAAAAGCCCCAAAAGGCTGTGCCCTGATTTTTTGCCTTTGCTTTGAACGGCATGTAAATCAATTTTTCGAATATCGGCCTTATCGGCACTGATTCGCTCCGCAGCCGCCGGCGGTATAATGCCAAGCGAAGCCTGGGCCTGGGCCAAAGCCACTTCAACCTCGAGCCAGCGCTGCAACATGGCCGATTCCGAAAACACATCGCGCATCCGTTGCGTACCGATCGAATCACCGAAAACAACGGAATCCATCAAATGAACACTCATTTTATTTCCCTGATTGAGTTTATCCCGCTCCAAACCGGCAGGTAAAGGGGGAAGGAGCGGGTACTGTTTATTGTAAAAGTTCACACGCCTGTGTGATCCGCTCACAAGCCTTTTCCAAAATTTGTTCGGAGGTGGCGAATGAAATCCTGAAAAAAGGCGAAAGTCCGAAAGGTTCGCCGTGAACCACGGCGACACCGGTTTCATTCAATAAATATTTGACGAAATCAGCGTCGCTGGCGATCACATCACCCATGGGCGTTTTTTTGCCGATCAAACCCAGGCATGAAATATAGCAGTAAAAAGCGCCGGCGGGTTTGTCGCAATAGAGCCCTTTGATTTTGTTGATTTTTGAAACAACCAGGTCCCGGCGTTTTTGAAACAGTTCATTGTTTTTCGCCACAAATCCATGGTCGCCTTCCAAAGCGGTCACACCGGCCCATTGCGCCATGGTGTTGGCACCGCTTGTGGATTGGGACTGAATCTTGAACATGGTTTTAATCAATTCCAGTGGTCCGGCGCCGTATCCCAACCGCCACCCGGTCATGGCATAGGCTTTGGAAAAGCCGTTGACGATCAGGAGCCGGGGCAGCAGATCCGGAGCGACCTGCCCTATGGAAACAAAGCGGGTGTCTTCATAGACCATATACTCATAGATATCGTCGCTTAGAATATGGACCTGCGGATGTCTGCGCAAAACATCCGCGATCGCTTGCAGTTCGCCTTCGGAATAGACCGAGCCGGAGGGATTGCCCGGGCTGTTCAAGACCAGCCATTTGGTTTTGGGGGTTATCTTGGACGCCAGGGCCTCCGCCGTCATTTTAAACCCGCTCTCCACCGTCGTCGGCACCGCTACCGGAACCCCTTGATTGAATCGCACCATATTGGGGTAACTCATCCAGTAGGGACAAGGCAAAATGACTTCGTCTCCGGGATTAATGGTTGCGGCAAACGCATTGAAGAGCACTTGTTTGGCGCCCGCGCTGACAGTGACTTGGTCTATTTGATAATCCAGATCATTGTCTTTTTTGAGTTTTCGGCAAATTGCCTCGCGCAATTCATAAACTCCGACCACGGGCGGATATTTGGTTTTTCCCTGGTTCAGCGCTTCGACGCACGCCTGCTTGATATGATCGGGCGTATCGAAATCCGGTTCGCCGGCGGACAGGCGAATGATATCCCGTCCCTGTCGCGCGAGATCCATGGCCAGAGCTGTCACCACCGATATTGCCGATGGTTTGACGTTTTCAAGGTAATCAGCGATGAATGCCATTTTTTTCTCCTTAGGTTGCTGTCTGCTGAAAAATTAATAATGTTACCCCAACAAATCGTAACCCTATTTTTTTTGAATCGTTTTCATTTTAATACGATATTTTTCTTTATAAGAAAAACAAATTATATTAATATTAAGTATTAGATAGTTTAATGTCATGAAGAGGGTTTTGAATTTCAACGGAATACAGCCGTTTCAATATTGCGGGGAAGTGATTGCGGGGGCGCTATCAGGTCCGTTTCAGAGGAGGGACACCCAATGGATATGCTTAAACTGGAAACCTTGTTGGCGTTGGCGGAATACGGCAGTTTCTCAGACGCCGCCAAAGCCATTTACCGAACCCAATCAGCGGCCAGTCAGCAAATCAAGGAGCTGGAAAAAGAGCTCGATATTTGTCTGGTGGATCGAAGCAAGCGTCCGATTGAATTAACGGTTGACGGAGCGGAATTGGTCGCGGTTGCCCGTCAAATCGTGACACTCTGGAATGATTACAAAAACAAACGAAAATCATCTGAAATTAAAGGGAAACTGGTATTGGGTTACGTCAATAGCGCGATAACAAGCAATTTATCCAATGCATTGCGAACACTGCGCCAGGAGTATCCGCAACTGGTGATCAAACTTGTCAATACCGGCGGTGTTTCCAGGCATTTGGCCCAGGATGTCGCGGAACAGAAACTGGACGCCAGTTTCGGTGTGGGCCCCTTGAAATTGCCCAAAGGCGTTTTGTGGTGGCCATATGCCCGCGAACAATTTTATGTGATTTCACCAAAGGAGAGTATTTATAAAAATGATGCGGATTTACTGGGGCATGGCCCGTACCTTCGGCACAAACCCCATCTTCTGCATGAAACGATGATCGACCGGGAAATCAAAAGACGCGGCCTCAATGTGGAGGTGACCATGGAGCTGGATGCGTATGAAAGCATATTGCTGATGGTGCAGCACGGCATTGGCGTGGGAATCGTTCCCGAGTCTTATCTTCATTTTAAGAAAAAACTGAATTGCAACTATATTCCGTTTGGCTCCCCGCCCCTGACCCGGGAAGTCGGTATGCTGGTGCGTTCCGACAATCCCCAAAAGTTTTTACTCCGGCTACTATGGAATGTACTCAAAGAGATCTCCAACAAACAATTGGTCAATAAGATTTTCAGGTAGGATGCCCCCTATGCTCCCCCTGATCGTTTCACGGTCTTTCATTTTTTTAAATGCAGAGCCGTCAAGCTCTGCATCAATTTATAAGTGGAAAAGTTCGGAATTATTTTCCACGTAAAACAGAAACGCCTGTATCTATTACAGCCGGCCCTGTACTTTTTCCTGTCAAGGCCGCATAAGCCTGAGAAACGCCAAGGAATCCCATTGTGTAAGGATTTTGTGCCATTGCGGCTTTCAAGCTGCCATCATTTAAAAGATTTTGTATGGCATCAGATTTGTCAAATCCGATGCCGATAATTTCAGAATTGG
>JBFFHG010000176.1:0-6656 GCA_041557055.1 Desulfosarcinaceae bacterium | reverse complement strand
GGCGGTATCCGTCAACGCGGCCGGCACTTACAGCCCCCAAGTGCCGCTTACCGAAACAGGCACCTGCCTGGCAACGGCGCTTCCCCGCAACGGCTTTTCAACCAAAACCACCGAAGGGTACCAGCAGGGGAAAAACAAGAAAGATTTGAACAACGTGATTGAATGCCGTTATTCGCAGAAATACGCCAAAACCATTTTTACGGTGGGCAAGGCCGGCGGCGATGCTTTTTCAAGACCCCTGGGCCATGCCATGGAGATCGTGCCCCTGAAAGACCCCTCGACCGTTAAAACCGGCGAAGTACTGCCGGTCAAGGTGTTGTTGGAAGGAAAACCGGCCCGAACCTTTGTCTTCGGTACCTATGCCGGGTTCTCCGAGTCGCCCAACACCTTTGCCTATGCCACCCGCACGGATAAGGAGGGCTTGGCTGAAGTCAAAATGATTCATGACGGGGTATGGGTGCTGATCGTCAAGCAGGAGGCGTCCTATCCGGATATGGCCGAATGCGATAAACAGGCCTGGGCGGCGTCCCTGACCTTTGAGATCCAATAAGGAAGGCGGCACGGCCATGAAAGGATTCCATTGCCCCATCGGTATGTTGGCGGTACTGACGGTTTGCGCTCTCCTGCGTCAATTTTACACCAGCGATAGCTGGGACCGGATAGACGCCCAGGTGTCATACCGGTTCGGCGGCAGGGCCCAATACCTGGCGGCTTTGGATGTGGTGAACCTGTTGGATAAAAAATATGCCGACCACACCAGCGGCAGCACCGTCAGAAACTATTCGCCGAGGCTGCCGCTGTCGGTTTATCTGACTTTCAAGATGGATTTTTAAAGTGAAAAGCGGTACTTGGTTGTGGTACTGAAAGTCAGCTTGACACGACCGATTAGAATAAGTTATTAATAGCATCTTATTTTAATTGGCGCCAGGAAGGCGCCTGCCTTTAAGAATCAACCAAAACCAAAGATCATAGAGGAAGCCACGAAGGCTGCAGCTGTTACATTCAGCATGCGTTTTCGAGGCTTTTTTATCTTGTGTTCAGCGGAGCGGTATTTGCCTTCATTGAGGAGCGACATTGCAGAAGCGAATTTGCATCATCGACGGTCAAGGCGGTGGAATTGGGGCTACCTTAATTAAATATTTCAAAGCAGCCTATGGAGAACAGTTTGAATTGATTGCCCTGGGAACCAACGCCATTGCCACGGCTCAAATGCTCAAGGCAGGGGCCAATAAAGGGGCCACCGGAGAAAACGCCATCGCCCGTACGGTTGCCGATGCCGATTGCATTATCGGGCCCATTGCCATTACCTGGGCCAATGCCATGCTCGGTGAAGTGACGCCTCGAATTGCCGAAGCCGTCACTTCGAGTCTTGCGACCAAAATATTGCTGCCGCTTCACCAGGAGCGCGTCGAGATTGTCGGTATCGTCAAGGAGCCGTTGCCTCACCTGGTGCAGATGGTGGTGGAAAATAAAATCAAGGAGGTGTTGAACCATGTGTGAAGCCGATGCCTATTTAATAAAAGACGGTGTGGAGGAGCTATTGATGAAAGCGGTTGATGTGATCGAACCGGATGACGACCAAAGCTATCGTATCGTTGATATTTTTGGTGAACAAAAAATCGTCAGGGGCCGGATCAAAGGCATGCATCTGGTTGATCACAAAATTCTTTTTGAAAAAACAGATACGAAATAGGCTGTGAAGGTATTCTCTGATATTTTGGAAAAGGCCTTTTTTTCTTGACATTTTTTTTCGTTCTTTTATTTTTTATAACCTTGTTCAGGTGCTCTTGAAAGAGATTCATAGGAAACCCTGTGAGAATCGGGGACGGGCCCGCCGCTGTGATCGGGGACGAAAGCTGCATGATGTCACTGGCCGACAGGCTGGGAAGGCGCAGCCGGTAGAAAGATCCGTAAGTCAGAAGACCTGCCTGAACATATAGGTTAACGGCTGCGTGGACGGCGTCGTAACTCGTTGCTGCATCTGCGGATAAAAAGGGAAATCCCGGATCGATCTTTCGGTTCGGGTTTTTTTTGCAGCGACAATCGCCTTTCTTTGCCATTGGCTACAACGATATTTGCACGATCGGGAGTCGATACATGCCAAGGAAATCTATAGTGCTGCCTTTTTGTATAGCAAGTTGCTTGTTCCTGTTTGCGGAATCTTTTGCCAAAGGCAGCGATAACAACCAGCGGATTACACAACCGGTCCAGGAGGCCATCAAGATTCGGCAGACCACCCAAAAAGAGGAGGCGCTGTGGCGTGACGACCGGGAAAAACTCGTGGCGCTCTATGAAAAACTGCAAGAGGCGCAAAATCAATTGAAGGCCGCCCGGGAAGAGTTCCGGGAAAATATTCAAAGCGCGAATCAACGCATTGCCCAAAAGGAGAAACAACTGGCCGATATTGAACATGTCCGCACCCGGATAGAACCGTTTCTCAACGCGTCGCTGGAGGCGCTGCGCCGGCAACTGACGGAAGATTTGCCCTTTTTGCCCGAAGAGCGCCGGCAACGGGTTGAACGTCTGGCGGAGCTGCTGACGGACCCGGAAGTGGCTATCAGCGAAAAATACCGCAAGGTTATGGAAGCGTTGTTCGTGGAAGCCGAGTACGGCAACACCATCGAAGTCTACCAGCAGACCATTACAGCCGGGAACCATGAGATGCTGGTCAATATTTTCCGCCTTGGCAGAATCAGTCTTTTCTATCAAACCCTTGACCGGACCAGTTGTGGTTTTTTCGATGTTGCCGCAGGGAAGTGGCAGCCGTTGCCGGTTACCCACAACCGGGCCATAGGGACGGCCATTGATATCGGTGCGAAAAGAAAACCGGTGGAACTGCTCAGTCTGCCGTTGGGAAGGATCTCCGCGAAATGAAAAGCGTGTCGCCATACGCCCTGTTGCTCCTGCTGCCGACGATGTTGATAGCCGGCGGCGGGCCGGCCCACTGTGAAGATATGCGTGTTTTGCAGACCCAGGCGCGTCAGGCCAGAGCGGCGCTGTCGGAAAAAGCCGCCGCTGAAAAACAAGCGGCCGAGCAGGCGGCCGCAAAAAGCGGGCGGCAAATCCTGCAAGATCGCGCCCGTCTTGAAAAAGCCGTGGCCCTGCTGAAAACCGAAAACAATCAACTGGAGAAAGCGGTCGGGATCTTGGAAACGGAACACGCCGAACTCAAAGCCCGTGAAGAGGCGCTTTCCAGCCGGCTTGCCGAGACCGACAGCGTCATGCGCGAGCTGGTGGGCGTGATTCGTGTGAATGCCAAGGATATCGATGCGCTGATTGAGCAAAACCTGCAGACCGCTCTTGGTGACGATTCATCATCCTTTTTCAAGGCCATTGCCGGCCAGTCCCAATTTCCGGGTATGGAGGATATCCAAAAGATGGTCGCCACCCTTCGTGATCAGATTCGCAGCGCCGGGGATGTGCGCGTCACCAGCGGAACCATTATCGACCGCAGCGGCAATGCAACGCAAGCCGATCTTCTTATCCTGGGTAACTTTACAGCCGCTTACAACAGCGCCGATGAAACCGGATTTTTAAACTACTCGTCCGCCGGCCGGAAACTGTTTGCCCTGTCCCGGCTGCCCTCCCGGCGTCTTCAAAAGCAGATTCGGCATTACATGGCAGGAGAGAACGATGTCGTGCCCATGGATATCTCCCGCGGCGGCGCTTTGAGTCAGTTGACCCATGAATTGAGTTTGTGGCAGCAAATTCCCAAAGGCGGCCCCATTGTCTGGCCCATTCTGGCCATTCTGGTCGTCGGCATCGCAATTGTTATCGAGCGGATCGTTTTTTTGATTCGCCGCCGATTGGACGCCGACGGTTTTACCTGGAATATCGAAAACCTGGCTGCTGAGCAGCTCTGGCAAAAATGCAGGGAGAGCTGCCGGGGCCATGCGGATAAACCCGTGGCGCGGGTTGTGGCCGCCGGTCTGGATTGCTGCCATATGCAGCGTGAGGCCATGGAGAACGCCTTGCAGGAGGCGATTTTAAAAGAGGTGCCGCCCATGGAGCGGTTTTTATCGACCCTGGGCATGCTGGCGGCCATTGCGCCCTTGCTGGGTCTTCTGGGCACGGTGACCGGCATGATCGACACCTTCCATGTCATCACCCAGCACGGCACCGGCGATCCGCGCATGATGTCGGGCGGTATTTCCGAGGCCCTGGTCACCACCATGCTGGGGCTGACAGTGGCCATTCCCATCATGCTGGCCCACACCCTGCTCAACCGGACGGTGGATACGCGCATCGGACAGATGGAAGAGAAAGCCGTGGCCCTGGTCAATATCGTGCATAAGAACCGCAACGCAAATGATTGAGTTTTTCCGCAGTGCTGTTTTCCAGATTGAGAACTACCTGCACACCGGTGGGATCGTCATGCTGCCGCTGGTGGCGGTCAGTCTGGTCATGTGGCTGCTGATCATGGACAGGGCCCTGTTTTTCAGGCGTCTGTATCGTAAAAACATGAATTTTCAAACGGCCTGGGAGCACGTGCGCACCAATCGGACGCCCGACCCCGGGCGGTTCGGCGGCGCCATATCATTGCTGGTGGCCCGGTTCATTGCGGTTCGCAGCGGGGAGGGCGCTCTGGATCGCTTTATTCTCGATGAGACCGTGCTGCGCATCAACCGTTCCATGGCCGATTATCTGTCCGTAATCGGCGTTCTGGCTGCTGTAGCGCCCCTGCTGGGGCTGTTGGGCACGGTGACCGGCATGATCGCCACCTTTGACGTGCTGGCCGTTTTCGGCACGGGAAACGCCAAGGCCATGGCCGGAGGGATTTCCGAAGCGCTCATTACCACCCAGACCGGACTGCTGGTGGCCATTCCCGGGCTTTACATGAAAGGATTTCTCGACCGCCGCGCCCGCAGCCTGCAACAGCGTATTGCCGCGGTGGGGTATTACCTGCGGCGGCAGCTTTGATTTCGCAACAAGTGGCCGGGAATCGGCGGCGGGAGAAGACGAGGGGAAGAGTAGTCGAAAGGTAGAACAGTAGAATCGGAGAATTAAAAAATGATCAACATCAGCGCTGCACGGCGCAGCAATCGATCTGTGACGGAACTCAATATTGCGCCGCTGATCGACATGGTTTTCATTCTGCTGATCTTTTTTCTGGTCACCACCAGCTTTGTCAAAGAGACCGGTATCGAGGTCAATCGCCCCACGGCCGCCACCGCTGCGAGCCAGGCCAAAGCCACCATTCTCATCGGGATCGACGCCGCCAATCACATTTACATCGATCACCGTGAGGTCGATGTTCGCGCGGTAAGGGCCAATGTGGAACGGGCCCTGGCGGAAAATCCCGAGGGCGCTGTGGTTGTGGTGGCCGATCAGGCCAGCAGCACCGGCACAGCCATTCGGGTGATGGACGGTTGCCGCATGGCCGGGGCCCAAAATGTCTCTCTGGCCGCCAAGCTGCCGCAGTAACGGCGGTTTGAAAAGATTGTGCAAGGATGCCGCGCCGGATCAAGTCCGGCAAGACGACGTTAATTGGGGGTAATCCATTGGGCCGGACAGCGTGGTGTCACTTGGAGCTTGACACGCGTTCTGGGAAAAACCGTTCTGCGGGAATTGCCGAGGAATCAGTTGCCGATTAATAAAATCAGACAAAAGCCCGACAAAAGCCCTTACCTGGAAACCATTGGTCGCCGCAATTGGACCAACTGGCTGTTGGCCATACTCGGGGCTCTGGGGCTGAACGTTGCGCTGTTCGCCCTTATGCCCCATTTGCAGCATCCGGCTCAGGCCATGCCGGATTTCGATCAATCCCTGGCCAATATCAATGTGATCAGGATCAAAAGGCCCGACAGTCAAGTCAAACGAAAAACCGAAAAGCCGCCCGATCCGCCCCGACCCAAAGAGCCGCCCCAGCCCGCCATGGCGCAACCCCTGAAGGCCAGGCTTACCCTGCCTTTTGAGATCAACCCTCGGTTGCCGTCCGGTCCCAAGATCCTTGCCTTGCCGCCTATGGCGCCGGCCGCCTTCGACACCACCGGACTGGCGGATGCCTTTGCGGCGGGGGATCTGGATGCTCCCCTGACGGTTCTGGTGCGTGTTCCGCCGGTCTATCCCTTGCGGGCCAAGCATCGCGGGGTGCAGGGATGGGTGCGTGTCCGGTTTCTGGTGAATGAGGACGGGGCAGTGGGCAGGGTCACCGTTATGGAGAGTCAACCGCCCGAGGTCTTCGACCGGAACGTGATCCGTTGTGTTTCCGGCTGGCGATTCAAGCCCGGAACGGTGGAAGGTATGCCGGTCAGGGCCTGGGCGGAAACGACCATACGATTCAAATTGGAGTAACCAAATTTCTCGAAGGTAACACGATCAAGATCGAGGTGCCCGAATGAAACTGACTATCGGAAGGATTCAAACACTTTTTTATTGCGGCCTGCTGCTGGTTGGGCTCGCCTTTTTTCCTCCCCCGGGGGGGGCTGAAGCGGGCGGGGCTGATCTGCCTTTGCCTGTGCGGGTCGTGCTGTCCAGCGCCGGAACCCTGATGAAGGAAAAGCAATACGACCAGGCCATTGCGGAATTGACCGCCTTTCAGGCCCGCGGGCAGGGGACACAATCAGCCGGACAGCCTGACCCCAAGGGATACCGTCATCCTGAAGTATATTTTGTCCTGGGCAACTGTCACCTGATGAAGCAGGCCTATGGTGCCG
>JBFFHG010000175.1:0-6696 GCA_041557055.1 Desulfosarcinaceae bacterium | reverse complement strand
TTTTGCGAATACGGTACTCGCGAATATACTGCTGATCGTTTTTGCGGACCGCCGCAAATCGATCCCGGGCGGCAACCCGATCCTCTTCCAGAATGAGATCGATCCATTTAAGGGTGCGGTTTAAAAAAATCTCCTTGGGGTAACCGGTCAAGGCTTCGATCTTGTTGTCGAAAAAATCAATGGTGCCGTCCTGGTATCCCTTGAATACGATATTGGGGATATTATCCATCAACAGCCGGTAATTGCGTTCACTCTCCTTGAGCGCCTGCTGTGACCGCTTTTTTTCGGTAATGTCCACCGCGATGCAGATAAAACCGCTCACAGCGCCCTCGGCATCGCGCAGCGGGCTGATGGACAGGTTCACCGGAAACCGGGAGCCATCCTTGCGAACGTAGGTCCACTCCTCCTGTTCCACCATCCGGCGGGCGGCATAGTGGAAAAAAATGTCGATGCCTTCGACAGTGCTTCCCGCCTGCTCGCTCAAGATCCGGGATCTGTTTTTCAATTCCTCGAAATCATGGAAGATCAGGGGCGTCAATTGACCGATAACCTCGGCCGCCGAATATCTCAAAAGGCTTTCAGACCCTTTGTTGAAAACAATGATGGTGCCGTCGTGGTCCGTGGCCATGATGGCCATGTGGGTGGCCGAATCGAGCACCGCCTTGCGCTGGGCATTGGCCACCTGAAACCGGCGCAAGATCCGTTCGGTCTCCTCAAACTGCTTGACCACCAGGCTGGCTGTGATCTCGGCCGATTCACGGGAAATGCGGATCTCTTCCTTTAAAAGCTCGTTCTCTTCCACCAGCGACTGAATGGGGCACTTCTCCCGATCCCGGCACGTGGTGCAACGCGAAGGCCAGGAGCAGATATGACGAAAAGTTCGTTCTCTGTTTACCGTCTTAATCGAAGGGAACATGACTGCGGTCCTTTCGAATTTTTTTTACTGCATGCATCACCGAACCTTTATGGCATGCACCGAGCACACCAGGCAAGGGTCGAAGGAACGAATGATATGCTCCACCTCCAACGGATGTCGGCTGTCCCGGATGGTTGTACCCACAATGGCCTCCTCCCAGGGTCCGCGCACGCCCCGGACATCCTTGGGAGAAGCATTCCAGGCCGTGGGGGTGATCACCTGATAGTTGGACACCACGCCGTTTTGAATTTTCACCCAATGGCCCAACGCGCCCCGGGGGGCGGAAACCAGCCCATAGCCCTGGGAGGTGATTTTTTTGGCATAGTCTTGAAAAAAGGGACTGTTGCATTCGGTCATTTCGGCCAGCCATTGATCGATAGCCGGCAGAATAATGGCCGGCCGCGCCAGCCGCGCCAATTGGCGCAAAAAAACACTGGCCCCCCGGGCCCGGACCTGCTCCACAAAAAGCGGCCGGCCGGCCACCAGCATGTCGCCCAGCGGGCCGGTCTCGGCAGGCAGGCCGTTGTAACGCGGCGCCTTGGCCCAGGAGTATTTGCGACCCCCCGAATCGCTATGGCAGGGCACGGTGCGGCCCTCATAGGGGTGGCGGGCAGGCACGTCGTCTTTGAAAAAGGCGCAGGTAATATCTTCGCTGATGTGTTGGGGATCCATGCGCGCTGCTCCGTCCAGGGTAAAAAAACCGGCCGGCATCGCCTGGGTTTGGGCAAGCGTATCGCCCCCCCCGAAACTGATAAAGGTGTCATGGCTGCGCCCCATGGCGTCCAGCCCGAGGTCGAGCCCGTAACGAACAAAAAAGCCCACATCACCGTCGTGATGGCCCGGCGCCTGCACCACCCACCCTTGCAACCGATTCCACGAATCGATCCGGTTCCAAAGATCCAGGGAGCAGCCCAGCACCCGCTGTTCGTACCATTTGCGAAAATTGCGCAGGATATGGCGGCAGTGAATAATATCGCTGACCGCCGGCACCGACACCACCCCGCCCGGCACCATAAAGGACGAGTGCGGCCACTGACCGCCGAGAATGGCGATGATCTCAATAAGTTTTTGGGTCTCTTCCACCACCTGGCGGGTGGTTTCGCCCTTGAGCACCTGGTACCGACGCATGGCTTCAGGGTACAACGGCTGATCAGCATACCGCGCATGGGTCAAATCCGGCATAAAAAGAAACACCGCATGCCGAATATCGTTCTGTAGTTGCTCCACCATGAGGGTGACATTGCGAAGCCGCTGGGCATTGTCCGGCACCTCGGCGCCATAGGCCATGTCCAGAGCCTTGGCCGCCGCATTGAGATGGGCCGTGGTGCAGATACCGCAGATTCGCGGTGTGATCACCAAGCTGTCCATGGGACCGCGCCCGGACATAAGGTTTTCGATACCACGGTACATGGTCCCCACGCTGCGCACGTCGCGCACCACATCGCCCTCAAGCTCAAGCTGGAGTTCCAGATCCCCTTCCACCCGGTTCAGAGGAAAAATTTTCTTTGTGTTTGCCATGGTTTATCCGCCCCTAAATACCCGTTTTGCGCTTAATCAGACGCTTGGGCGCCGCAGCCGCCGCCATCCCCTTGTAGGCCATGTAATGGGCCCGGCTCACGCCGTCGGGCAACTCAATGGGAATGCCCTCGATGTTACGGGTCTCGAAAAAAGGGTATTGCTGGGGAAAATCCGGCCGCGTACATCCGAAACAGGGCACCCCCACACGGGTCTTGGAGGAGCGCCGGTTCCAGAGCACCTTGTTGCACGGACCGGTCACCAGGGGGCCGTGACATCCCATATAGAAAAAAAGGCAGCCCCGCTCACCGAATTTTTTCTCCTCCACCCGGTACTCATGATACTCATTGCGCGTGCACCCTTGGTGCACCATGACGCCGTACCAATTGACCGGCGTGTTGTAATGCCCCAGCTCCGGGGGCGTATCGGCCGCCACGGCTGAAATGGTGCCCACCACCACTTCGCAATGGCAGGGGCAGCCCGGCAGATTGATCACCGGGTAGCCGCCGGAGGTCCGAAACCCCTGCCCCAGCAAACCGCCCGTCTCCCACTTGGTAAATTGCAGACCAGTGGCCATGATGGCGCTGTCCGCCCCGATCCCGCCGAAACTGGCGCAGGTTCCCACGGCCAGCACATAGCGGGCCTTGTGAGCCAGGGCCTCGATCAACTTCATTTTGGGACCGCCGGACAGCATGTCGAACCCGCCGCTGCCGTTGGGACCGTGGATCACCGACCCCTCAAGGCACAGAATATCCAGGGGTTGCTCACCGCTGAGTATTTTCTCGTTGAGGGTTTGCCGTTCGTCAGCCGAAATGGCGGACAGGGATTGGTGCCAAAGCAGCTTCAGTCCCAGAAAATCGATCAGTTCGATCAGATCGGGGGTATCGGCGTTGAAAAGGGACCACGTATCGCCGCCGCAACTTCCGCCCTGAATCCAGTAAAGCGTCTTGGCCATATAAAACCTCCTGGAGGATTCGCTTATAAAAAGCATCTTAATCCTGAATGGATGGAGAAAACAAGGGGCTTGGAACAAGTCCCCGGTTATGTCGCTGGACGCTGCATGCAGCCTTCTTTCCAAACATGACCAAAAAGTAATCTTGCCATCATCATCTGGTCATCCTGATTTGTTAAGTTCAGCACAACTCCGAACGTAGTAGGCCACTCCTCAAGCCTGCCCGACCGCACAGAGCCGGGCCGCCTCCAGATACAGGGCGGCCCGGTTTCTGTTTTTAAAAGGCACTGAATCCACGCCCCCCTAAAACAGATACTCACATACAAATCCTTTTTTTAATTCCAGAGTTGGGTTATAAAAAATCAAGATGAACAATTCGAAACCGGAAGCAACCATTGGCCCTGGTCTGCATGGAATCAGCAATGCCGCAGGCCCTCTTCGGCACCTGCGGTGTTGATACGGATATTCGTCACCCGTCTTTATCGTTCCAATAGAATTGAACAACTCAAAATTATGGATGGCCGTTGATTCCGGGATGGTCTCCGGAACCACTTTCAAGACACCCCAATCGATGCAGGAGCAAATATGGCAGAGCATAAATGGGTCTTTGGATTTGAAGATCTGGACTTGGCGGAACAACATGCCGGCGGTCACCGGGACGGGGTCCGCGGCCTGTTCGGCGGCAAGGGCGCCAACCTGGCGGAAATGCATCGCATCGGTATGCCCGTACCGCCCGGATTTATCATAACCACCGAGGCGTGTAACACCTATTTAAGCGCCGGCGGCGTCTTTCCGGACGGGATGTGGCCCCAGGTCATGGCGGCCCTGGAAAAGATCCAGGACGCCACAGGCAAACGGTTCGGCGTCAGAGACCGCCCCTTGTTGGTCTCATGCCGCTCCGGGGCCAAGTTCTCCATGCCGGGCATGATGGATACGGTGCTCAATATCGGACTGAACGACGACACCTGCCAGGGGATGATCAAGCAAACCGGTGACGAACGCTTTGTCTACGACGCCTATCGCCGCCTGATTCAAATGTTCGGCGCCGTGGTCATGGGGATCAGCGATGAGGCCTTTGAGCTGGTGATTGAGAAAGCCAAACACAAGGCCAAGGTCATGCTCGACACCGAACTCAAACCCGGAGATTGGCAGGCGATCACCGAACAATTCAAAACCATTTTTCGCAGCCATACCCAGGTGGATTTTCCCCAGGACCCGGCGGAACAGTTGAAAATGGCCACCGAAGCCGTCTTCAAAAGCTGGAACGGCAAGCGGGCCAGGGACTACCGCAACGCCACCGGCATTGCCCATGATCTGGGCACGGCGGTCAACATTGTCGCCATGGTGTTCGGCAATATGGGCAATGATTCCGCCACAGGTGTGGCCATGACCCGCAACGGCTCCACCGGAGAGCCCCGCATGGAGGGAGACTACCTGATCAACGCCCAGGGGGAAGATGTGGTGGCCGGTATCCGTCAGACCCGGGAGATCGACCGGATGGCCGAGGAGATCCCGGCCGCTTTTGAGGAATTACAGCAAATATCGACCAAATTGGAGCGGCACTACCGCGAAATGCAGGATGTGGAGTTTACCGTCGAAAGGGGCAAATTGTGGATGCTGCAAACCCGCAACGGCAAGCGTACCGCCCGGGCGGCCGTCAGGATCGCGGTGGATATGGCCCGGGAAGAGCTCGTCACCAAAAAAGAAGCTGTTTGCAGAGTCTCACCGGAGCAGGTGGATTTCTTTTTGCACCCCCAGTTCGATCCGGCGGCTGTGGCCAGAGCGCGCAGCGAAGGCCGCAGAGTGGCCCGGGGCCTCAATGTTTCGCCCGGCGCGGCCTTCGGCGCGGTGGCCTTTGACGCTGATCTGGCCGAGGCCTGGGCCAAAAACGAAAACAAAAAAGTCATTATGGTGCGCCCCGAGACCAAACCCGACGATGTGCACGGCATGCTGGCCGCCCAGGGCATTTTGACCAGCCGCGGCGGCCGCACCAGCCATGCCGCCCTGGTGGCCCGGCAGTTCGGTAAACCGGCGGTGGTGGGGGCGGCGACTTTGCAGATCGAGATGAACAAGCGCGAAATGACAGTGGGTGAGCATGTCATTCGGGAAGGGGACCGGATCTCCATCGACGGCAACACCGGAGAGGTCTACCTGGGCCAGTTGGAGACCATGGTGCCGGACATCAAAGATCCCTGGCTCATTGAACTGCTCTCCTGGGCCGACGAATTTCGTACGTTGGGGGTCTGGGCCAATGCCGACTATCCCGAAGACGCCCGCCGGGCCAGGGATTACGGAGCTCAGGGCATCGGTTTATGCCGCTCGGAGCACATGTTTTTTGAGACCGACCGCCTGCCGCTGTTTCAACAGATGATCATGGCCGACCTGCCCGTGGACCAGCGCGCGGCTTTGGACGCCCTGCTGCCGTTTCAGCGCGAGGATTTTGCCGGTCTTTTTCGGGAAATGGACGGTCTGCCGGTGATCATCAGGCTCATCGATCCGCCCTTGCACGAATTCCTGCCCGACCTGGTGGAGCTGGTGCTGGAACTCACCGACCTCAAACTGCGCATTCGCCAAGCAGATACCCTGGTGGAGATCGACGGACTCCTGCAACAGATTCGGGAAAAAGAACGCCTGCGCCTGCGCGCAGCCAAGTTAAGAGAGCAAAACCCCATGCTGGGCTTGCGCGGCGTGCGGTTGGGCATTCATATCCCCGATCTCACCAAAATGCAGGTACGGGCGATTTTTGAAGCCGCCTGTCTGGTGAGCCGGGAAGGGATTGAGGTGTTTCCCAAAGTCATGATTCCGCTTACCGCCCACGCCAACGAACTCAAAATTCAGCGCGAAACCCTGGAAAAGGAAGCCCGAACGGTGATGGCCGAACAAAAAGCCGATATCCAATACAAGTTCGGCACCATGATCGAGCTGCCCCGGGCGGCCCTGACAGCCGACCATATCGCCGCCCATGCCGAATTTTTTTCTTACGGCACCAACGATCTGACCCAGACCACCTTCGGCATCTCCAGGGATGACGCCGAAGCCGGATTTTTAATCGAGTATATGGAGCGTCATATCCTGCCGGACAACCCTTTTGCCACCCTGGATCAAGACGGCGTGGCCGAATTGATGCGGATGGGGATCGAGAAAGGGCGCCGGGTGCGTCCCGACCTGGAGTGCGGGATTTGCGGCGAACACGGCGGCGACCCCCGTTCCATTGTCATCTGTCATGAACTGGGGCTCAATTACGTCTCCTGCTCGCCCTTCCGGGTGCCCATCGCACGCCTGGCCGCCGCCCATGCAGCGCTGAAAAAAAATT
>JBFFHG010000174.1:0-6718 GCA_041557055.1 Desulfosarcinaceae bacterium | reverse complement strand
CTGTTAACATCAACATGAGGCGGCTCACCATATCTATTAGCTTTGTCGATATGGAAGGATCGTCCAGTTTTTGGATCTACATACCCTCCTTTACCCTTTACGGGATCAGGCCCTCTTGGCTCAAATCCTTTTTTCTTAAACATTTTATCAATTTGTTTCGGAGTTTTGTCTTTGAAGGGATTTGTTCCCAGTCCCTTTTTTGATGCACTCTTTGAGGCATCCTTTGCCTTATCAACCTCAAGCTCATCCTTCTTTTTCTCCTCCTTTTCTTTTTTCTCTTGCATTAAATTATGCAAGTTAAGCAATCCAACCAGGGATTGAAGAGATCTATAATGTGCAGCAAAACCCGCCGTATAATTCCTTATAGCAGATTGCTTGATGGATTCCCAGGAGAATGGCGGCGCAACAGGCACTGCGACAGAACAAGCAGCCCCTCCTTCTCCTTTTAAGTCACTGTCGTCTATTCTATCAGCACTAACTACGACCTCATCCAACGTATGTGATGCTTCAGCCCCACCTGCATTTTCTTCTGCCTGGTATCCGGATGGATCATTATAGATCAATGGATTATAGAAACAATAGGCATATCTATGATACGATTGAGAATAATACGGCGCTTGAACTGTAGGATCCGCACTTGCAAACCTCCCCACAACCGGATCATACAACCGGGCATCGTAATTATACAACCCCGATTCCTTATCCAGTTCCTGGTCGGTAAACAAATAATTAGAAGCCGTGATTCCAGCGCTCTCCCCCCGCTTACCCCCAAAGGGCATATACCGCGTCTGCTCCAAAACCGACCCATTCGCATCGGTCATCACACTGGACGACCCCAGATGATCCTTATGAAAATAGCTGACGATGGTATTATCCTTGACCATCGCCACCCGCAAGTTTCCCGCGAACACGTAACAGGTCTCGGTGGCCCCGATCAGCTCGAACTCGTTGGAATAATAATAGGTCGTCCCGTTGGGCCCAACCTTTCGGGCGCGTTTGGCCTCCCCGTCGTAGGTGATGTCAACGGTACCGCCGCCGGGGTGGACGACCGTGGTGGGCATGTTGTCCGCGTTGAAAACCAGGCTGCGCTGCACCACGGCCGACGTGTCGGTCAAATCCGGTCCGGCGAGCATGTTGCCGTTGGGGTCATAGGCGTAATCGTGGTCCGCCCCGCGCGCGGTGACCTGCGAGATTGCGTGGAGGTGGTCGGGGTCGTTGTACTGCATCTCGTAGATGCCGGGGATCACGCCCATCGAGCCGGTGGAGGTGGTTTCCGACATGAGTCGGTGCAGCTTGTCGTAAGAGTAGTAATAATGCTCGCCCCAGGCGGCATCGTCGATCTGTTCCATATCACCGGCCGTGCTGTAATAGTAGCGCCTGTCCTGGTGCTTGTCTCCGGCGCCGCCGTCCCTGGCGGTGTAAATGGAGGTCAGCCGTTGACTCCAATGGTCATAGCTGTACGTGGTCCGGACATTGTTGCCGAAATCCAGAGTCCCTATCTTGCCCGAGGGCTGGTAGCCGGTCATGGTGGCAAAGACGGTGCCGTTCGATCCAATGGCGGTGTGCAGCAGGCTGGTGCCGGGGTGAAAGGCGTATTCCACGTAAAACCCGGTTGCGGCGGCGGTATGCGGATAGGTCAGCTTCCGCACCCGGCCGGCATAGTCATAGTCCCAGGACATGGTGCGCGTGGCCGCGCCGCTGATGGTCTTTTGCATCCTGGTCCGGCGCCCCATGGGATCGTAAGCCGTAATCACGCTGGTGACATCATTGTTGGAGACACTGCTCAAGCGTCCCTTGCCCAGGAATGTCCCGTCGCTGTCATAGGTATACGTCACCGTGGGCTCGCCGGTGTCCGGGTAGTCCTTGGTTTCCAGGCGGTTGATCTCATCGTAAAAGAACTGGATGCTGTGGCCCCGGGCGTCGGTCTGCGTCTGCAGCTCGCCGTTGGGATAATAGGTATAGGTCCAGGCGCCCATGTCCGGGTCGTCCATCCGGACCTTGCGGCCCAGGCTGTCATATCGGATTTCAGTGCGGCTGGCGGTCGGCTCGGCCGCGTTGTGGACCGTCAGGAGGTCTCCGGCGGCGTTGTAGCTGTAATGGGTGTGAATGTCCTCGCCGGCCGGGTCCTCGACCACCTCCTTGATGCGCCCCAAATGGTCGCGGATCTCTGTTTTGGCGCACTGGTCCGGGTCGGTGATGGCGGTTTCAAAACCGCTGTAGGCAAAGATGGTTTCCGCCAGGCCGTTTTGCCCGTCGCGACTGGTTTTGGTAACCGGACGACCGCGTTTGTCGTATTGGGTGTAAATATAAAAACAACTGTCCTGAGAATACCCCTCTGAATTGTAAAGATCGTTTGCAACGAAATTTCCGGTTAACTGGAAAAAGGGACCGGCCTCGAACTCAATGCGGCCCATGTTATCGTAGTGGGTCTTGGTAATGATAAAGTTGCCGCCCTCGCCGTTGTTGACGGTCTGCACCTTGCGCGCCAAGCCGTCGAAATAGAGCAGGGTCTCTTCGGTGGCGCTGTCCACGGTGCGCACCTGGAGGCGCACCTGCCTGGGCAGGGCAACGTTGGCGCAGGTTTCATCGCTGCAATAGTCGTTATAGGCCAGTTGGGTGAACCCCTGATCCGGGTGGTCGGTCCGGGTCAGGCGGCCGAATGCGTCGTAGGTGTAATTCGTGCTCTGCCCGTTGGGGTCGATCTCCCATTTCTCAAGTCCCCAGCGGGTGTCCCAGGCTTTCTCGATGTCGTGGCCGGCGGCGTTGCGGATCAAGGTGGGATAGGTCTGGGTGTCGTCGTAGCTCACGTATTCCGTGGGCGGGTTGCCGTTGGCGTCATATTCAAATTGCAGGTTGCCGTTGGGATAATAGGCGTAGCGCCAAACACTGTCGCTCAGGTTCGGGTCATGGTTCTTGCCGATCTTCTGCTCCAGGTTGCCGGTGGCGGCGTTGTGCACATACTCGAAATGGCGGGCCGGGGTTGCGCTTTGGCCGTCGTAATAAACTTTTTCCAGGGTCTTGCGCCGCAAAGGGTTCCAGGGATCGCCGCTGTAGTTGGTGGCCCCGTACTGGGTCGCCATTGCGGCGGCTCCGGTGCCCAAACGCCGCTTTTGACGCAGCAGTCCGGCCGTGGCGCTGGTCAAGCCGTCGAAATCCACGTCGTACAGGTAGTTCTCCTGGCTGTAAACGGTCTGGTCGTCAAAATGGTCGGTGCGCTTTTGGACCAGCCGGACAAAGGCCCAGGGGTCGGTGGGGTCCTCCACCTTGTCCCAGGTCAGGGTGGTGCGGCTGAGCAGATTACCGCCCGGTTGGTCGTATTTGTCCACCTGGCGCATGCGGCCCTTGAAGTAATGGTTGTCATCGGGATGGAACAGGTCGGCGCCGGACAAGGCGTAGTTTTCAGGCGGTCCGACATAATGGTAGGTCTCGGTGACTGTTTGGTCGGGATGGGTCTGGGTGACTTTCTGAAAACCACGATACTCGCGTTCGGCCGGATCATAAAAACCCTGTTCGTGCAGAAAGGTGCTTTGCGGCTTGTCGCCGTCCACACCGTCATCCATTTCAAGGGCGCTGACACTATGGACAATGAACGGCAGGTGAATGTGGCCTTCTGTTTCGCTGGATCTTCTGTAGGTATAGGTCAGTTTGGCGCCGCTGGGGCTGACGGCCTGATCCAGCAGATCGAATGGGGCCGGGTTTTCGCTTAAGAAGATATCATAGCTGCCCATATCATATACTGGATGTCCCGGGTCACCATAGTCGCTCAGCGATCGGGTATGGGTGATATTGACAAGGTCCTTTTGACCGTCACCATTCACATCGGCAAAGATGGTTTTTTCGCTGGCAGATGATTCCCGCTTGTTGAAAAGCACATATGTTCCATCGCCCAGGGAAAGATAGGTTTGCAGATGGTTTTTGCGGCTGTTGGGATCATAGGTCACCAGCTCAAGATCGGCCATGTTGTCGTTGTTGACGTCACCTAGGGTGATATTCTTAAGTTCTCCCCTAACATGAATGATAGGCGTGACATTTTCCGGGTAGAAGCCGTTGACCACTGTCTCGATGCCACTGGCAAAGCCGCCATTGCCATTGTTCAGTTCCGTGGTGATTTTCCATTTCACCGACAGAGGCTGTGTTTCGGTTTCATTTTCGATTTCAACAACATCTGTTAATCCGTCGCCATTGATATCGGCACGATAGCCGGAAGGCATGCTGCCGGCGTTCACAATGGAACTGAAATCACCGTTTTGATCGCAATAGTAAATCTTTCCGGCGGTATTGATATCCACAAATCCGTCACGGTTATGGTCAAAGAAACCAAGGCGCTGCATTGATGCTCCATGGCTTCCTGTCTGAAAATTAACTGTTTGTGTCAACCGGAATGTGCCGTCGCCATTATTAATTTTGACCAAAAACTGGTTTTGTTTAACATGCGTCTGCTCATCCAGATGCTCTTCTTTGTAGGTGTATGGGATGAGATCCGTCAAGCCGTCGCCATTCAGGTCGGCTCGATACACCGTTGTATGGTCTACGTCAGTATGATAGCCTTCATAGCAGGCCTGATCCTCAAAGGTGCCGTCGCCGTTGGAATAGCGGATGCCGCCAAAAACAAAGTCATCCCGATTGTCTCCGTCAACATCCATAAAAAAGTGTTGTGACTTTTCGTTGATATTGAGGCTTTTGCCCACCGGCGTCTGGGCAAAGCTTCCGGAGGATCCCTCCTTGTAGGTAAATGTGTATCCTGGCAGTTCGGCCACGCCATCAGATCCGATAATGCGGATTTTTTTAAGCAGAGAGGCCTGACTTGAGGGGCTTTGCTCGTATTCCAGGCGGTATTCCAAGGCCGCAAGGTCGCCTGGTGTGCTTTGGCAGGCAAAGCTTCTCACGGTTTGCAGCCGCTTGGCGGTTGTGACCGCCGACATGGTCAAGTAACTGATAAAGGGATCGGGACGGTTGTCTGCTTCATATTCAAACACCACCCTATTGGCCGGGGCCAGCGACGCGTCGCTGTTGCCGGTATAGCTGATCTGGCTGGGGTATGTCCGGCCCTGGTCCTGAAAATAGTCGATGGTCATGTAATTGCCGGCGGGATCTTCCACCTGGGCCAGGCACCAGGCAAAGGTGCCGTGGTTGTTGGTCTGAAGGGCCTGGCGGCAGGTGTTGTCAATGGGATAAAAGCCGAAATAGTACTTGGTGCCGCTTTGGTGGGTCACTTCCCAGTAATTGCCGCCGGCATCAAAACGGTATTGGCTGAAATCGGTTTCGATACGGGCGCGGAAGTGGTTGGGCATGCCTGAAATGGGAATCAGTTCGGTTTTTACGCCGTTGGAAACAAAATCGAACTGATTTTGGTTATAATTCACCCCGCGCTTGATGCGGCGCCGAATGGAATCCATATGGATTTCCCAGCCCTTGGCTATCATGCTGTTCTGCTTGTAACTGTTGTAGCTGAAGGCCAGGTCGGGTTGGATATTGTGGCGGCCAGGCGGCACCACGATGGGGATGCGCTGGGTTGCGGCGCCGTTAAAGGTGTTGATCTCCGGAATCAAATGGGGAAAATCGATATATGGTGCCGGGTCAGCCGGCGGCTGTTCCTCGGCAAACACCTGCGGGTGAAGCGATAGCAGGATCCATACGATCATCCAGGCAACGGCAACAATCCTGGTCTCTGGTTTCATGGGGCGTTCTCCTGGTCTGTGAATGCAAAAGGCGGCATGGAATCTTGTTCTCAGCATGTTGTCCTGCGGCTATTGTCTGGGGATGCGTTCGATCTTCAGAACCCGGCCCAGCTTGTCGTATTGGTAGTAAATGCCGGGTCCGGTGGCGTTCTCCGCCAAGGGGTCGGTGCCCAGCTTGTACTCGACCCAGTTGGAGATGCCGTCGTTGTCGTCGTCGGCGTTGCGGCCGTTGAGGTCGGAAAGATTGCCGTACTGGGCTTCCCAAATATCGGGCAATCCGTCACTGTCGTGATCGTCGCTTGCCACGGTGGGGTCTGTATTGGACAGGTATTCCTGCAAATTGGTCAGGCCGTCGTTGTCGTAATCTGCGCTTGGATTCTGCTCCAGATTGCCGAAATACTGCATCTCCCAGTGGTTGGGCAATCCATCGTTGTCCTTCATGCTGACCACCAGGCGCGCGCCGGTCTCGATACGGGTGCCGGGTTTGAGGGTCACCGTGTAGGTGGATAGGGCCGTGACGTTGGCGGTGGGGGTCAGCACCGCGTGATCGAAAATGGTGGCCTCTGGCGAGTCATAGGTGCGGGTGTCGCTGATTGTTTGGTTCTGGATCACCAGATCGTCAGCCTGTACCGGGAGCACTGAGCTTGCCAGGACTGCCGCCAGCATGACGGCTTGGAACAGTGGATGAATTTTCATGACACGTTATCCTTCAAAATTGTCCGGTTCTTTTTTCAATATGCTGCGGTAACCGTCCTATCGCTCCAACGCTTCCAGTCGCTGGAAGATTTTCCGGATATTTTCTTCCAATGCCCGGTTTTCGGATTTAAGCTGAAGATTCTCCTCTCTCAGCGTTTTGACCGCTTCGATCAGCGGCGCCGCCAGCTTGCTGTATTCAACGGATTTGTATCCCTGGCCGTCGGTGCGGACCACTTCGGGCAGGACTTGTTCAACTTCCTGGGCGATCACGCCGATCTGGCGGCCTTCGCCCAGGGAGGGGTCTGTCCAGTGGTAGGATACCCCGCGAAGCCGGCTCACCATGT
>JBFFHG010000173.1:0-6728 GCA_041557055.1 Desulfosarcinaceae bacterium | reverse complement strand
GTAAGTGAATTGTAAATGGTGGTATGAAACGCTCTTTCGCAGGCGTTGTTGGATTTTCAGCCCGGGGGTCGGATTTGATCCCAATTCAAGCTTATTCGGGCGCTTATGGTTTTTTTCAACCGGCTTCACCGCAAATTGCCGTTGTAAAGGACACGACCTTGACCGATACAAAAGCACCAACACAAAACACAACCGGCCCTTGCGGCGCCAACCCGGAAATAACCGACGCTTGCGCCCGGCCCCACATGGGCCTGGTCCGGCAGATCGTCGCGATTACCTTTTTTCGGTTGGTCCTCAATACCGCCCGCCGTTTTGTCTACCCGTTCGCCCCGGCCCTGAGCCGCGAATTGAACGTACCGCTTGCGGCCATAACCACGTTGATCGCCTTGAATCATACCAGCGGATTGCTGGGCCTGGCCTCCGGCCCGCTGGCAGATCGATGGGGCTACCGCAACGTGATGCGCCTGGGCCTGGCCATGCTGGTGGCGGGGATGGTGCTCTGTATGGTGGCGCCCGTCTATCGTTATGTGCTCATCGGCCTGTTGCTGGCCGGATTGGGAAAAAACGTGTTCGATCCTGCCTTACAGGCCTTCATCGGGCGCCAGGTGCCTTTTGCACGCCGGGGGTTGGCCATCGGGGCCATCGAAACGGCCTGGGCCGGCAGCACCTTCATCGGCATCCCCGCCATTGCCCTGATCATCGATCAATTCGGGTTGCGCTGGTCGTTTCTGGCCATGGCTCTGTTCGGCGCCTGGGGATTTCTGTTTCTATCCCGCATGATCCCGGCCGATAACCGTAGCGCCGCCGGCACGGAGGTCATCGGCATCATGGCGGTTTTGAAGCAGTTGATTCGCATACGGCCGGCCGTCGGCATGATGGGTTTCGCCTTTTGGATGAGTATGGCCAATGACAATCTCTTTGTGGTCTACGGCGCCTGGTTGGAACGCGACTTTGGCATCAGCCTGCTGGCGCTGGGGCTGAGCACCGGCATCATAGGCGCCGCGGAACTGCTGGGAGAATTCTGCACCGCCATCTGGGCCGACCGCATCGGTATCAAACGGGCCATGGTTATCGGAATGATCATGGTCTTCGCCAGTTATGCCGCGCTGCCGTTTATCAGCGGCTCGATAAAAACCGCCCTGATCGGTCTTTTTCTGATTTTCGCAGCCTTTGAATTTACCATGGTCTGCAGCTTTTCCCTGAGCACGGAATTGATGCCCGCTTCCCGGGCCACCATGATGGCCGGCTTCTTCGCCGCTGCAGCCATCGGGCATATGGTGGGAGCGTTGAGCGGGACCCCTGTATGGTCGGCCGGCGGACTGGGCGCCGTGGCAGTCACATCCGCGGCAGGCACCCTGTTCGCCATCCTGAGCTTCTGGTGGGGACTCCGCCATTGGAAGAGATAAGAATAAATCATGGATCCTGCCTTGACAAGCCGACACCCGATTGGATAACAGTGAACTGTTGCCGACAGCGATCTTCACCAAAAACACAAAGGTAGTGCCAATGAGTTGTCCCCATTGCCAAGAGGCGGCGCTTTCAAATGCCAAGTTCTGCCGACAATGCGGCCGGCGGGTGGGCAACAATTGCCCTGCCTGCGGTGCTTCCAATCCACCGGGAAGCAAATTCTGCGGAGAGTGCGGCAAAGAGCTGGCCGGTCCGGAGCCTCAAGACCCCAAACAACCGGATCTGCGCACCGAGGCTGAAAAGACATACCTTGTCTCCGAAGGCGAGCGGCGGCACCTGACCATCCTGTTTACGGATTTAACCGGCTATACCCGATTGATGGAGAAGAACGATCCCGAAGACATCCAGACCCTCATGTCCGCCATCACCCGCAACTGCGTTCGGGTCATCAAAGCATACAACGGCCATGTCGAACGCATTCTGGGGGACGAAATTCTGGGCCTGTTCGGTCTTCCGGTCGCCCACGAGGACGATGCCATCCGCGCCATAAAAGCGGCCAGGGAAATTCATGAAACCGTGGCCAGTATGCAGCCCCTGGCATTGCCCCTGGGGGAACCGATTACCATGCACACAGGCATCAACACGGGGTTGGTGGTCACGGCCCGCACTTCACCCAAAAACGGAACCTTCGACCTCTCCGGCGATGCGGTGAACCTGGCGTCGCGCCTTTCCGATATGGCCCGGCCCAATGAAATCCTGGTGGGGCCTGAAACCTATCGGCAGGCATTTGGTTTTTTCAACTTTGACGCCATGCCGCCCATGAAGATCAAGGGCAAATCGCGCCTCATCGCCGTTTATGCCGTTAAAAACGAAAGGACCCGGCCCATGGCGGGCCAGCGCAAGGTCAATCTGTATGCCGAATTCATCGGGCGGCAGTCCGAATTGAATCAGCTCATAAACGCCATTGCCGACCTGGAAAAGGGCCAGGGAGCCATCATTTCGGTGATCGGCGATGCCGGCACAGGCAAAAGCCGCCTGCTGCACGAGTTTGAATCCCGCATGGCTGATAAAAAGATCAACTGGATCACGGGTTATGCCTTTGGCCATACCCAGCAGGTGCCTTACTTCCCCCTGGTCCATCTGGTCCGGCGCTGGCTGGAGCTGGACGGGTCCGCCACCGAAGAGGAGATGCGCATCGGAATCGCCCGCCGGGTCGGAGACCTGCTGAGCCCCAATGCCGAAGAGATCCCCATCATCCAAGGTCTTATCGGACAGGATGTTCAGGAAACCGCGGGGATGAGCCCGGAAGAGTGGCGCAAACGACTGATGACCGCCATGCTCAACCTGTTTTCGGCCATTGCCCGTCAAGCCCCGACCGTGTTTTGCATGGAAGATATTCACTGGGGCGATTCAGCCTCTTTCAAGCTGCTCAAAGACATCATCTTCGATTTCCAGGTTCCGGCGATTGTGATCTGTACGTTCCGGTCCCACTTCAACCTGTTTACCAGCCACGAGCAAAAAATTATCGCACCGATTTACAAAGAGATCCGGATAGGAGAGATGTCGCCTTCGGAGACCGAAGAGATGATGGAGTCCATGCTCAACGCCAAGTCGCTTCCCCAGGATCTGTGCCGTTTAATTCGCAACCGGGCCGAAGGCAACCCCTTCTACCTTGAAGAGATTCTCAATGCCCTGGTGGAATCCGGCGCCCTGGTTTATGAAGGGGGCTGCTGGCAACTGAACCGGGCCTTCAGGGACAACGATATTCCATCGACGATTTATGGGGTCATCGCCGCCCGCATGGACCAGCTCAGCCCCCAGGACAAACGCATTTTACAGGAGGCTGCCGTCATCGGACGCGCCTTTCTCTATGACGTTCTGAAACAGATCTCGATCTACAGCGATCTGGTGGACGCCGGTCTCTACAAACTGGAAAGGGCCGGATTGATACACCCCCGGGCCCTGCATCCGGAAATGGAGTTCATGTTCAAACACGACCTGATACAGGAAGTATGTTACGGCAGCTTGTTGCGCAGCGAACGCCAGAGGGTCCACGAACGTGTCGGGCTGACCATGGAGCGCATTTACCAGGATCGCCTGTCGGAGTTCGACGAAACCCTGGCCATTCATTTTCAGAAGAGCACCGCCACCATCAAAGCCGTTGACTACCTGATCCGATCCGGAACCAAAGCCCTGCGCCGATGCGCCCTGGATGAATCGGATCAATATTTCAAGCGGGCCAAATCCATGCTGGAGCAACAGGAACTCGCGACCCCCGAGACCAAAAAACGGTTGCTCGATGTGGTCAATCAGTGGGCCTTTGTCTTCTACTACCGCGGCATGAATCGCGAGTTGCTTGAACTGCTGGAGCACCAGCAACCCCTGCTGGAGGGACTTAAAGATCCGGTGCGCGAAGGATTTCACTGGGCCTGGCGCGGCTGCGCCCTGTGGCACCGGCACCGTTTCGCCGAATCCTACGAAAGTCTGATACGGGCGCGGGAACTGGGCGAACAAGCCAACCATCCTTATGTGATCGGGTATGCCTGCAGTTGGTTGAGCTGGCCCTGTACGGAATTGGGGCGCTTTGACGAAGCCTTTGACAATTGCGACCGCGCCAAGGGCCTGTTTGTGGATGGACATGTCAAAGACCCCTACATCTATTTTCATCCGCTGTCGGGCAAAGGCTATGCTTACTGGCACAAAGGCGATGCGCTGCGCACGGGTGAAATCGGCGGTCGATTGCTCAAGTTCGGCCATCGCCACGGCAATGTCCGCAGCCTGGTTCTGGGCCACTGTTGCCGCGGCTGGAAAAATTTGATCATCGGCGACATCCAGCGCGCCGCAAAAAACTTTAAGCAAGCGGTCCAAATCTCAGCCGATCCCTGGTATTCGCTGTTCCCCAAGCTGGCCCTGTGCTACGGCGACATCAGCAACGGTCGGTTTGACGAAGCCCTGCCCTTGCTGGACCATTTGATCACCTTCAGCGACGATAACGGCGCAGAATTCATTGGCGAACCCGCCCTTTTTTTTAAAGGTCTGACCGACATTTTTAGCGGCCGGACCGTCAAGGGCCTGGAAACCATGGAGACGCTCCTGGAACAATGGAGAGCCGGCAAATGCCGGGTGCGCGCCCTGACCTGCGGCTATGTGATGGCCCGCGTGTACAGCCAGTTGTATGAAAAGGCCCTGCCAGCTTCAGGACAACCGGATTGCGCCCCGGTCGATGACCTGGCCGACAAAGCCATCGGCTGGTTTGAAACCTGCATCCGGGAGGCCGCGCAGATGGGCGCCGTTGCCATGCAAGGCCAGGCTTGGATGGGGTTGGGAAAAACCTTTGCATTGATGGGCCGCAAAAATCAGGCGCAGGAGACCTTAACCAAAAGTATTGAATTGTTGGAAAAAATCAACGCCACAGAACACTTGAAGCAGGCCAGACTTGAACTGTCCGCCCTTTAAAGCATAGCCCCCTGCCCGGCAGAACCGGTATGGCGCCCCGGAAGCAAATTCAAGGATTTTTTGATCTTTCCGGCAAAATTGAACCGGGTTGTTGAAACCGCGCCTTGGTTCTTTTGCTTTTGCGCGAGCCCTTCTTACCCGGCATAGACCGAACATTTTCGCACGGCCATGGCGGCTTCCATCAGAGCTTCGGCAAAAGTGGGGTGGCCGTGAACGGTGCGCGCAATATCTTCGCTGCCGGCCCCGAACTCAAGGGCCAGAACAGCTTCGGCGATCATATCGGCAGCCCGGGCGCCGATGATGTGGACCCCCAGAATGCGATCGGTTTTGGCGTGGGCGATGAGCTTGACAAATCCGTCGGTTTCTCCCATGCAACGGGCCCGGCCGGCGCCTGTAAAGGGATAGGTGCCGACGCAGTAAGGAATCCGGCGTTCCTTGACCTGTTCTTCAGTAAGGCCGGCGGCGGCCACCTCCGGCGCAGTGTAGACAATGGCGGGGATGGCATCGTAGTTGACTTCGCCGTGGCGTCCCGTCATGGCTTCCACGGCGGCAATGCCTTCGGCCGAGGCCTTATGGGCCAGCATGGGACCGGGCACCAGATCGCCGATGGCGTAGATCCCGGGGACATTGGTCTGATAGGTTCCGCTCACCAGGATGTGCCCGCTGCGCGCATCAGTTTCAATGCCGGCGTGTTCCAGTCCCAATTCTTTGGTCAGGGGACGGCGGCCGACGGAGACCAGCAGGCGGTCAAAAACAAGCGTCTCTTCTTGGCCTTTGCTCTCGGTTTTGACCTCGACCTTCCCGTTGACGACCCTGGCTTCCCTGACCTGGGTGCCTAGTTTGAATTCAAAGCCCTGCTTGCGCAGGATGCGGTCCAGGGTGCGGGCCACCTGACCGTCCAGGGTGGTGCCGATTTTGGGCAGCATTTCGATGACAGTCACCTTGGCGCCCAGACGCAGCCACACCGATCCCAGTTCAAGACCGATGTAACCGCCGCCGACGATGCCCAGATGCCTGGGCACGCTCTCAAAGGCCAGGGCTTCGGTGGAACTGACGATATGCTTGCCGTCAAACGCCATGGACGGAATTTCAATGGGGGCCGATCCGGCGGCCAGAAGGATATATTTGGCTTCCAGGGTGCGCTCAGCGCCTTCGTATTGAACCGCCACCCGGCCGGCGGCGGCCACCCGGCCGATCCCCTGAATAATATCCACCTGGTGATTTTCCAGCAACCGGCGGACATTGTGGGTCAGATCGGCCACCACTTTCTCTTTTCTGGCCATCATGGCGGCCAGATCCAGGGTCACTTCGCCGGTCAGGACCCCGTGTCCGGCCAGATGGTGTCCGGCCAGATGGAAGTATTCGCTGGAGTCCAGCAGCGCCTTGCTTGGAATACAGCCCACATTGAGACATACGCCGCCCAGGCGCGTCTCTTTTTCGATACAGGCGGTCCGCAGCCCCAGTTGGGCGGCGCGCACAGCCGCCACATAGCCGCCGGGGCCGGAACCGATAATGATTAAATCGTAATCCGCCATTCTACACCTCCAGTAGCAGCCGTTCGGGGTTTTCGATCAACTCTTTGACCCGCTTGAGAAAGGTGACCGCTTCGCGGCCGTCCACAATGCGATGGTCGTAAGAGAGCGCCACGTACATCATGGGCCGGATGACAATCTGGTCCTCTATGACCACCGGCCGCTTTTCAATGCGATGCATGCCCAGAATGCCGCTCTGGGGCATGTTGAGAATGGGGGTCGAAAGCAGACTGCCGTAAACCCCGCCATTGGAAATGGTAAAGTTGCCGCCCTCGAGATCGGCCAGTTCCAGACGGTTGGCCTTGATCTTATCCACATAGGCCAGAATGGCCT
>JBFFHG010000172.1:0-6732 GCA_041557055.1 Desulfosarcinaceae bacterium | reverse complement strand
GCTATATTGAAAAGGGTGACGGGGTGGTCCTTGATCATTTGAAAACATCCAATCTGAAGCGACTTTACGGCAGCTCCGCAGGCGAACCCACCCTTGAAAACCGGCAATTGTTTCCCGAGGCCTATCAAAAGCATGCGTTCGTGCCGCCGCCCAAGGAGCGATCATGGTCATGGCGCACGGTTCCCCTGGCTGCCGGGCTTTTATCACTCAGCCTGTTCGCCGGTTTGTTGGTTGTTTATCAGTATTTGCTTAAGATTGATTTAAGCAAATTTGCGCCCATGTGAGTCTGCGGTATCGCGACGAATATCATTGAAGCGGCCGGTTTTAAAGTCCCGAACCCGGTGAAATGAAAAAGGATGGGTACGATTTTGGCATGTTGTTAATGCCACGGCAGGACGATGCAATCATAAGAGAAAATGGTCGTAACATTTCCGAGAAACGCCTAAATTGCGATAGCATGCTTTGAATACCGGGCAAATTGAGCCAGCGGGTACCCCGATATTCGCAAACAGATCAAAAGATCGATACTTATACAAAATCAGTAAATCAACCACGGACCTCATATGGACAAGTATAGATTTTCAAAATTGCTTAAAGTTTTTTTGGTTACCGCCCTGATTGTTCTGTGCATTTTGCTGACTTGGTCCCTGGTCCTTTTCATCCTCGGGCTGAGCTTCCAGTGGTGGGTCAAAGCCATGATCCTGACATGCCTGGCCGGATCCTTGGTAATCGCATTTTTACTTCGAAAGCTGTGGCTCAAACGGCGGGAAATGAAATTTGTCGATGGAATCATCGGCACCGACGAGATGCCTGGCAATATTTCAGCCGTTGGAGATGCATCCCGGGAGTTGCGGCGGCGATTTAAAGAAGCCGTGGCGACGTTGAAGAAGTCTGATCTCAAAAGGAGAGGCAACCCCCTATATGTACTGCCATGGTACCTGATCGTCGGGAAGAGCGGGGCCGGGAAATCAACAGCTATCAAGAGCGCCAGGCTGCCATCGCCCTTTGGTGATATCAACCGCATATCCGGCATAGAGGGAACCCGCAATTGCGATTGGTGGTTTTTTGACGAGTCGGTGGTGATCGATATCGCCGGGAGATATTCGGTGCATCGCAATGAAGAGCTGGATAAAAACGAATGGTTGGCCTTTTTGGAGCACCTTGTCAGATACCGCAAGAAAGAGCCCATTAACGGCATCATCGTGACAGTGGAAGCTGATCAACTGCTTGAGGCCGATTTTGAAAAAATAGAGGATGAAGGCCGGACAATCAGAAAGCGCATTGATGAAGTGATCCATGTGATGGGAGCAAAGTTCCCCATTTATCTTCTGGTGACCAAATGCGACCTGATTTTCGGGATGAATCGTTTCTGCCAGATGCTTTCGGAGGCATCGCTTGAACAAGCCATGGGACTCATGAATCACGACGGCAAAACGGATATTGCGGCCTTTGTGAATCAAACCCTGGATACCATCATTGATAAGCTCAAAGACATTCGTCTCATTCTCGCCGATAAGGAAGAGGTCCGGGATCGTCACTACATTGAACCGGAAGTGCTTGTTTTTCCCGATGAATTCGCCCGGCTCCGCAGTGGTTTGATCTCATTTTGCAAAGGCGCTTTCAAGGACAATCCCTTTCAGGAATTGCCCGTGGTCCGGGGGGTCTATTTTTGCAGCGGCCAACAGGTGGGAAGGCCCGTCGTCAGTCAGGCCGACAACCTCGGCAAGATAGGTATCGATGAACTGCCCGGTACCGGGAACGGATTTTTTCTTTTTGACTTTTTTGCAAAAATACTACCGGCTGATCGCTCTTTATATGCGCTTACCAAACGTGCCAAAGAGTGGCACCGGTTGACCCAGAATTTGTGGCTGACCGGTTTCGTCACCATCGTTTTGATCTTCTGCATCTTGCTGACCCACTCCTGGAATGAAAACAAGACCGCCATCAATCTGGTATCCCCTGAATTCAAGAAGACCATTCTGTTTAAGAACGATCCGGTGAACGATATCGGCATCATGGATAAATTTGGCCGGGAGATCATGGCGTTGGAGGAGCGCAACAAGCACTGGCGGTTTCCCCGCCTGGGACTTTCAGCCAGCCTGAAGTTGGAACAAAACCTGAAAAAGCGCTACTGCGAGCGCTTTTATGAGCATTTTGATGCCGACACCCATGTCAAAATCGAAAGCCGCATCGCCAATGGCGGATGGGAGCAAAACAATTGGGCACCGGCCGTCCGCTATATTCCTTTTATAACCCGCCGCATCAATTTGATCAAAGCCAAATTCGACAGCGCAGATGCCAAGAAGCTCAATGCGGCGCCGCATCCGGACTATGCCGTTATCCTATCGCAAGATGAAAAACCAAAGGATATGCGTGAGGTTGCCGCCGGGTACAAAAATGCCTTTGTCAACTATCTGGTCTGGCAGGGTGACATCGAAATATTGAATAAATCCATGGTGGGCATGCAGCGCCTGTTGCGCAATTACTTCGACGAAAATCAAGGCAATCTTCAGTGGCTGGTCCAGTGGTCCAATGAACAAATGGGCGATAAGGCCATCACCCTGAATCATTACTGGCGCAGCAATGCGACCGACGATGAATTGGTGTCCGTCTATCCGGCCTTTACCCTGGAGGGACGCCGGCTTATCGGCCGATATGTTGTGGATGAACTGGAAAAGGCCGCGGAACAGCCGTTGTGGATCGTCAAAGCCAAGGCCCGGTTCGTTCCCTGGTACAAGAACGCCTATTACGGCAGTTGGATGGCTTTTTGCCAAAACTTCGGGCAGGCCGTCTCCCTTTTCAAGACCCAAGGGGAGTGGGCAGCCGCCATCGAACGATTAACCGGAGAAGAGAGCCCCTATGCAGCTCTTATGGAAACCCTGGAGGCCGAGCTGGTGCCTGCTTCGAAAGACGGTTGGCCCAGCCTTGAGCTTAGCTCCGACGAAGATAAGCAGTTTCAGGACTGGGTGGCCCGTATCAGAAATTTTGGCGTGATTCGGCGGGCGGCTGCAGGTGATGCCGTTACTGACAACAAGGTCGCGGACAAGTTGGCGAACAAAGTCTCCTCAAAAACCAGACTGGCCGCCGATATCGCCCTGGGCTCCATGGCGGAAACCGAACTGGCCAAAGCAAGGGAAGCTTATAAACTTTACCAGACCGCCCTGGGGGGATTCAGCGGTATCGCCGCATCCCCCCATCGTGCATACGAAGTGGCCCGGGAAGGGTTTGAAGATGATCCGGCCCAAGCAAAATCTCCTGTTTGGGCGGCACAGCGTTCCGTTGACCATCTTAGAAAAAATATTGGCTGCAAGACCGTATCCCATGCCGAAACAGACAACGATCCGTTCTGGTGCCTGCTCACCCAGCCGGTGGACCAACTTTGGAAGTTTGCGGTATCCCAGGCCGGATGCCATCTTCAAAAGCTTTGGGATGAAGAGGTGCTGGTGGAAACCCAGGGCGTCTCTGATCGTCATCGGCTGGTTGCGTTGCTGTTCGGAGACAAGGGATTTGTTGATCGATATACCCAAACCCACGCCAAACCTTTTATTAAACTCAATTCAAGACGCGGCTACCATGCCCGGAGTTTAAGAGGATACAAGATTCCGTTCCGGTCGGCGTACTTCAATTTTATCGCTTCCGGTAAAAAATGGGTGACGGAATCCGGTGGCCAGGTCCAATCCAATTATGTCGTCGATGTGAAGGCTTACCCCACGGATGTCAATATCGACGCAAGGGTCAAACCGCACATGACCCAACTTGTGGTCCAGGGCGCCCAGGGGGATATGGTCCTGATCAACCGGCAGTATCCCATTCAAGAAAAATTCAACTGGTCACCTGCAACAAGTGGGAATGTCACACTTAAAATCATGTTGGGCGATATTACGTTGACCAAAAAATACACCGGTTTCTGTGCCTTTGGGAAATTTCTCAACGAGTTTAAAAACGGGAAAAAGACCTTTACCGGTGTGGATTTTCCGCAATTTGCCTCTGAATTCTATCGAATGGGGGTAAGGGAAATCGAGGTGCTTTATCGCTTTCAGGCATCTCAGATCAATCCCATTGTACGGATGTTGAAGTCGGCTCCCGGACGAGCGCCGACAAATATCATCTCATGTTCGGAGTGAGGTTCGACCCGCAATGAAAAACAGCAATAATTGGATGTGGTTCGTATGGGGTAAACATCCCGGTGTTGAGGACTTCATCTGCGCCGGAACCCAAACACCCCTTTTTCAACGGTTTACCAAATGGGTGGACAACGGCTTTGCCCGCATCACCAAAGAGGCCGATTTGAGATCCCGTCACTGTTCATGGCGTTTCTGGACCCATGGCGCCGGGGACGACATCGTATGCGGCCTGGTTCGCAACAGTTGCGACAGTTACGGTCGCAGCTTTCCACTGCTCTATCTGGGCACCGGAGAACTCAAGGATTGGATGCACAACTGCTCGTTGCTGCCCTTTGCATTTGAATCGGTGTGGAAAAATTTCGAGTACGTCGGTTCCGCGCGTTACCATAGTGTCAAGCGCCTGAATGAAGCGCTGCAATTGATGCAGGCACCGGGGTCCACCTGGCATCAGTATCGGCAACGGATTTTCAGTGAATCGAATCTTTCTTCAGCGGCCCGTTTCGATCAAGATACAAGCGGAAGAAATCGGTTGTTTAAAATTGAGTGCAAATTCCCTGAAAATCTTCCCCATGACTTGAATTTTTGCAATCAGGTGATGCCTAAGGGCGCGCAACATCCACCCAAGGCGGTTTTTATCGGTGAGATCGGCCATCGTATCGCGGTCGCCATCGTGGACAGCATTTTAACACCGGCCGATTTCAGATGGCTGTGGTCTTTCAGGGAAAATGATCCCGTGAACATGGTTGAAAAATAGATGAAGCCCTGTATGAATATTGAACAAATATTGGCACCGATTCCAGGCCCCAATCCGGCCGGGGAAAATATGCGCTACAGCAGCGTGTACGATCGGATTAAAGAGGCCAGGCGCTACGATGATTTATTGGCCCAGGGCGAGTGGCAAACCGATGTCAAAACCGCCGATTGGAAATTGACCATTGAATTGTGCACCGAAGCGCTGATGCATCAAAGCAAGGATCTGCAAATCGCTGTCTGGCTGACCGAATCTCTCCTGCATCACCGCGGCTACCAGGGGCTGGCCACAGGATTGGAAATAATCCTGAAACTGCTGGAAAAATATTGGGATCATCTCTATCCGGAAATTGACGACGGCGATCTTGATTATCGCATCGGACCGCTGACGTTCTTGAATGAAAAATTGCCCGAAGCCGTTTTTCAGGTGGCCGTTTGCGACCCCCGGAAAACCAAGGGGTACTCCTATTATTTATGGGAGGAGTCAAGGGCCGTTGGTTTTGGCCAAAATCTGGATAAGGAGCAGAAAAAGCGGCGCCAAATAATGATCGACGATGGCAAGGTAACCGGAGAGGAGTTCAGTGCGGCGGTAACCTCAAGCCCCATCGGCTTCTATAGAGAACTGGCAGGGCAACTGGAGCAATGTCGATTGAATTTGAGCGTTCTGGACGATATGGTAAATGTAAAATTCAATCCTGACCCACCTGGCTTTACCCGGTTGGCGGAATCCGTGGAATCCTGTTCCCGCCTGGTTGGCAAACTGCATAAAGACAAACAAAAGAGCGAAGTCGTTCGGGAAGAGAATATGGACGGTGATTCCAAAAAAACAAAAACCGGGTCTGATATCGCCGAAGTAACAACCGAGCCGGTCCGTTCTGATATGGAAGGCCATCTTCACGTCTGCCAAAATGCAATTTCCGACATCTCCATCACCGAGCAAGAAATGTGGGCGCTGGCTTCCGCCAAGCTGCAAAAAGGTGATCTGAAAAACGCTCTGGACCAATTGTTGGCTGCCGCTTCCCTGGCGCCCTCAGTGCGTGAGAAAAACAGATTTCTATTGTTGTTGGCAAAGCTCTGTCTGCAGGCAGATCGTCCGGATCTGGCCCGGCCGATTGCTGAAAATCTCCACGACCTGCTTGAAACGCTGAAGTTGGAACAATGGGAGCATCCTGCCTGGATAGCCGATGTAATCGAGACTCTCTACAGATGCCTGGTCCAGGATGATCAAAGCGAGACAGAGCGCGCCAAAAAATTGTTTGAAAAACTGTGCACCTTGAACATTACCAAGGCTGCAGCCTATCGAACCGGCTAACGGTACGAGCAAAATACGAATCTCTTTTAATAACAATTCCCTGTGCGCTCCGGCGTTACGGCCAAAGCAAACGATCGGGAATGCCAACGAACAACATGGAGGTATGCAATGTCTGACAGTATTCAACACAAATTGGATAGGGTAAGGCCGCCCAGAGTGCACATTACTTACGATGTGGAGATCGGAGATGCCGTGGAGCAAAAGGAAATTCCCTTTGTGGTGGGGGTGCTCGGCGATCTGACGGGCAAGCCTGAAAATCCTCTGCCGCCGCTCAAGGAGAGAAAATGTGTGGAAATCGACCGGGACAATTTCAACAGCATCCTGGAAGGCATGAAGCCCAGGCTGGCTTACAAAGTGGACAACCGCATTGAGGATAACGATACCAATATCGGTGTGGAGCTGACCTTTAAATCTTTGGATGATTTTCATCCCGAAAAAGTCGCTCAACAAGTCGAGCCCATTCGAAAACTCGTTGAAGCCAGAAAAAAACTCTACAACTTGCTGGGTAAATTGGACGGCAATGATAAGCTCGAGGCCCTTTTACAG
>JBFFHG010000171.1:0-6740 GCA_041557055.1 Desulfosarcinaceae bacterium | reverse complement strand
TATTACTACACCATTGTCCCCACGGTCTATCTCAGTCCTGTCGGGGCCGGCGACACGGATGGCGACGGTGTCTGCGACGACGCCGAGGCACGCTATGGCACCAATCCCAGCAGCTCGGATACCGACGGCGACGGCCTGAGTGATAACGCCGAACTGTTCGGCTTTGACGGACTGGATCTGCGTTACTATGGTGCCGACCCGCTGCATATCGATGTTTTTCTGGAAATCGACTACTACCCGGGCCTCAAACCTGCCGACACAGCCATCCAAATGGTAGTGGATGCCTTTGCCGATGCACCGGTTTCCAATCCGGACGGCGCAACCGGCATTGAACTGCATGCCCTGGTGGATGATCAGATTGCGGCCGCCGATGTCGACAATGACTTGAACCCGGCCTGGACGGATTTCGATATCATCAAAAACAAATATTTTGAAACCCGGCGCAACCGCGCTTTTCACTACACGCTTTTTGCCAATCAATACAACAGCGGATACTCCAGCGGCCTTTCACGGGGCATTCCGGCCCATGACTTCATCGTCACATTGGGCAACTGGTCGACCCCCGGCGGCACGGTGCAACAGCAGGCCGGAACGCTGATGCATGAGTTCGGGCACAATTTGGGGCTGCGCCACGGCGGAAACGAAAATACCAACTACAAACCCAATTATCTGAGCATCATGAACTACAGCTACCAGTTGGTGGGCCTGACAATAGACGGTGCCGGCGGTGCCGTGGATTACTCCCGGCTTCAGGTCGCGGCCGTCAACGAGGCTTTTGTCCGCGAAACAACGGCTTTCGGGCCGGTGGCCGGCAGCCCCACCACAGAGGCGGATCTGGCGCATTACGGCGTCAGAGTGCGCGTCTGCGGCGGCACCCGTGCCTGGCTGACGGGCAATGCCAGCTTCAACCTGGACTTGGACCGCGACGGTATCATTGAAAATTTCTGGCAGTCGGTGGACCTGAACGGTGATTGTGATGCCGTCGATTTGCACCCCAACTCCATTAACGACTGGGATCACCTGGTGTTTCACGGCGGCGGCACCATCGGCGATGACGCCCTGGGCGCCGCATCCGGCGAAATGAAACAACAGGTCGCACCGGAGGATATGGAACCGTGCGCCACTGAACAGGACGCTTGATCGCTCACGGCTTCGGCACGAGGCGCTGATGCGCAGACCTCTTTTCCAGTCAGGCCTCTTGCCGAATGTCCGGGCCGTCTTTCTTCAACCCAATGATTACAGGGAAAAGGGCCCAAAGGGAGTCAACCATGGAAAAAGGATACAAAACCAGAGACGGCCGCTTCTGGCGGTGGTTGGGCGATATTCGGCCGTATGCGCTGCTGTTGACACTGGTTGCGGCAAGCGCCGGTGCCAGACCGGCCATCGTCCCTGATGCGCTGGCCGCAAGCGATGGTCCGCCAAAGCCCATCGTATTCGTGCTGGCGGCTTCCGCCGCCCAAGCCAAATGGCAAGCCGTTCAACACGCCATTGAAAGCCTGGCCAAAATCGACCTGACCATTTGGTACGACTTTGGCAGCATACATCTGCAAACAGCGCCGGAAAATGGTTTGTGCCGTATGAATCTGACGGTTGAACAGGAGCTGACCGAAAACGAAAAAGCCGCAACCGTCACTTGCCTTTTGGACCCGCAACAATTCAACATTCTGGACCTGGTTTACGATGGCGACGCACCGCGCAAAGCACCGCCCGACCCATTGCCCAGGGTTCTGAAATCTTTATGCCGATGATTGCGCTGTGCTGAACCCGGCGCCTTAAACCTTGAACCCATTTGCAAAGGGAGATCGACATGGATGAAAAAGTAAAAGATGTTGTGCTGGTCATTCCTCTGGATGCCTCAAAAATTAAGGATCTGGAAGAGGCCGGTGCGGTTAAAGTCGCTGCCCGGGACTCAAAGGGCCGCATTTTCAGCCAAACATTAAAAATCACCGCCAGCCGCAAGGCTGTGGCCAAACTCAATTTTCCGGAGCATCCCGGCCCTTTGGACGTGGCCGTGGGACCGGCCGATGCCACGGATGAAGAGTTAATGGGACTTGAAACCCTTTGCCTGACGATTTCAGCGCGCCAATGGGCGGATAAAAAGCACCTTGAACTGGCCCCGGTCATAATCGCGCCCTACTACTGGCATTGGTGGCGGCGCTGGTGCCGCAGGTTCACCGTTCGCGGGGTGGTGCGCTGCCCGGATGGCAAGCCTGCGCCCGGCGCCAAAGTATGCATCTATGATGTGGACTGGTTCTGGTGGTGGAGCAGCAAACAGATGATCGGTTGCACCACCACGGATGGAAACGGTGCTTTTGAAATCACCTTTCGGTGGTGCTGCGGCTGGTTCCCCTGGTGGTGGTGGCGGCGGCGCTTTTGGCGCCTGGAACCCGAGCTGATCGACCGGATTATGCCTGTTGTGCAGCTCGATCCGGACCTGATCCCCTTCAAGGATCCCACGCCCCAACCCATTATGACGATCTTTGAAAACATGCTGACGGCAAAAAACGAGCCGATCAGGGGCATCAAGGCCGAGCCTGATCCGACCGTGCTGCCCGACCTGCGCAAAAAACTGTTGAAACATCTGCCGCGCGCGGCCGAGCTGGAAAATTTAAAAATCTGGCCCTGGTGGCCATGGCATCCCTGGAGAGACTGCTCACCGGATATTGTTTTCAAGGTCACCCAGAATTGCGACGGCCAGGAGCACGTCATTGTCGAAGAGAGTATTTTCGACACCCGCTGGAATATCCCCACAGCCCTGGATGTCACCTTGACAGCCAATGAAAACGCCTGCTGCGTCGGGCAACCGAATGCACCCGCCGAGGATTGCCTGCTGATCGTCAGTGCCTGTGACGACCTGGTGGCGAACATCGGCGGCAACCCGCCGGCACTGCCGGGCGTGTTTGCAGACACGGACGGCTTTCGCAGTCCAGGCGGCGGCGGGACCTGGAGCGACCGCCCCTATGCCGGCATCGTTCCGATCCATGGCGAGTTCGGCGACAGCGCCGATGCCGCCTACTATGAGTTTCAATGGTCGGCGGATGACGGCGTAAGCTGGAACGACATGCCGCCGGATGCGGCCGGCAATTTTACCCGCTGGTATCATGGACCTCAAATAGGTGCTCCGCTTACGGATCCGCGGGATTGGTATAAAACAAACTTTATTTTCGGCATGATGGAAGACACGCTCGGGGTTGAACATTGGGTGGTGCCAAGCCGCCAGCATTTTGAGAACACCCATGATCCGGGCACCTGGGGCCTGGGCAACAGCCGTCAATGGTCGTGGGCGACGGTCAGCCTGCTGATGCGCTGGAAAACCCAGGGCTATTTCGCTGACGGGCGCTATCGTCTGCGGGTTAAAAGCTGGACGTTGAACGGCAACAAACTCCACGTATGGCAAATCCTGCCATTGTGCGGCACCACCGCCCCCAACGGCATTGTTCTTTACCTCGACAACCGGTTGGAAACCGGCGGTCCGGACAATGCCAACGGCCAACCCTGTGGAAAAGATTCGGTTCATTTGTGCACCACCGAACCGGATACGGATATCGTCTCGGTCGCTATTTTGCATAGTGACGGCACGAAAACAGATGTGGGCCCATGCGGCAACGTGCCGGTGACCGAAACAGATACGCTGCAGATCGACTTTGTGGCCTATGATCCGGACGGCCATCTGGCCGATTACCTGCTGGAACTGCACTGGGGTGAGGACCAGAAGCGCAACCTGTTGTCACTGGCCGCGCCCACCGCGCCGCCGGCGTCGCCGGTATCCTGGGCGCCGCGGGCCGTACAAGCGGGTCCCACATATGCCCGGGCGCAGGGAGATGGCGCCCCGCCGCCCGTCTGGCACGGCGGCGCCTTGCGGTTGACGGTTAAAGCCACGGATGTCTTTGAAGAGACCTGCTGCTACCAGATGCGCCTGATTGCCCGCAAGCGCACTATCGTCAATTGCGATGACGACGCATGGACACATATCAACCGCAGCGAACGCAGCTTTATGATCGAAAGAGAGGCCTGAGCCCGAGTCACGGGTCCGGTTTGATATCGGGCGGGGTCTTCCCCGCCCGAACCGGAAAAGTTTTTTTTGCGTGAACCCTTAACCAATAACCTTGCGATTATGCCTTTTTACGAACTCGCCATAGGAATCTTATGCACATGGCGCATCACCCATCTGCTGCAGGCCGAAGACGGCCCCCGGCAGATCATTGTGCGCCTGCGGACCATGGCCGGTGACGGTTTCTGGGGTGAACTGCTCGACTGTTTCTGCTGTCTGAGCCTGTGGATTGCTTTTCCCCCGGCCATGCTGCTGGGCGAATCGCCCTGGCAGCGCCTGCTATTGTGGCCGGCTATTTCAGCCGGTGCAATTATCATTGAACGCATTGTTGAACGCGAACAGACAACGCCAGCCGCGCTGGTCGTAGAAGAGAAGGAGCCCCCCCATGACATGTTGCGGCAAACACAGGCAACAACGCACGGCAACAGACCAAAGCGCCCCTCATCGGAACAATGACATGGCCGGCATCCCCCTGGGGCGCCATGGCCGGATCTACTTTCAATATATGGGCAAAACCGCCTTGCGGGTTACCGGACCACGTTCCGGCAGACGCTATCGATTTGAACGCACCGGCGCCATTGTGGCCGTTGATCATCGTGATCGGCAGGCATTAAGGGCCGTGTCCCAATTGAGGCAAGTGGCCATGCCGTATTGAGAAGGAGGCACTTGAGGATCGGGTCTGTTTTACGCCGTCTTTTTTATGCAACCATAGGATTCAGATAAGGTCGGGCTCATCCTCGCCCGCCGCCTCAACAAAGTTCTGGGGCAACGCCTTGCCGGCCTTAACCCCCAATGCCTTGAGTTCATCGGTTCGGCGGATCAAGTTGCCCCGGCCCCTGGCCAGCCGATCGGAAGCTTGCCGATAGGCGGCCTTGGCTTTATCAAGTTGCTGCCCCACCACCTCCAACGCCTCCACAAATCCCACAAACTTATCGTACAAAGCACCGGCTTTTTTTGCGATCTCAATTGCATGGCGGTTTTGGTACTCATTGCGCCAGATATTTTCAATGGTTCGCAAAGTCACCAGCAACGTTGAGGGGCTGACCACCAGGATGTTCTTTTCAAAAGCCTCGCTGAACAAGTCCAGATCCCGCTCCACCGCCGCCAGGAAAGCGGCCTCGATGGGAACGAACATCAAAACAAAATCCAGGCTGCGCACGCCCTCCAGGCCTGCGTAGCTTTTGGCGGCCAACGTGCGGACATGGGTTCGCAGGGAATCGATATGGGATTTAAGCGCCGCCTCTTTGGCTCCCGGGTCTTCAGCCGAATAATAGATCTCATAATCTTTCAAAGAGACCTTTGCATCCACCACCACATCCTTGCCCTGGGGCAGACGTACGATGACATCGGGTTGGTAGCGCCTGCCGTCCGCATCTTTAAGACTGACCTGAACTTCGTATTCGCGCCCCTTGTGCAACCCCGACTGTTCCAGAACACGCTCCAGGATGACCTCCCCCCAATTGCCGCGTGCCTTGCTGTCGCCCTTCAGCGCCCGGGTCAAATTCAGCGCCTCTTTGCTGATGCGCTGATTGAGCTCTTTGAGATGGTGGATTTCCGTTTGCAAAGCGGCCCTGTCACGGGACTCCTTATCGTAAACATCGTCCACCCGTTTTTTGAAGTCACCGATCTGATCCCGCAGCGGGCTGATAAGATTTTCGATACCGGCTTTATTCTGCTGCGCAAAAGTGCGGCCCCTCTCCTCGAAAATCTGCTGGGCCAGATTCTGAAACTGAATTTTGAGCTGATCACGGGCTTCATTGAGCAGGGTGATTTTCTCATCCGCCTGTTTGCGCTGCTCACCGGCGGTTGTCCGCAACTCGGCAATTTCGGCTTTAAGTTGGGCGGACTCTTCCCGAAGGGTCAGGATAAGCGCCTCTTTACGGTTTTTTTCCACCTCCATTTTTTCAAGTTGCCGACCCTTTTCGTCAGCTTGCGCCAGAGCCGCCGACTCCTTGCGCAGATCGTTTTGAAGTGCGCCATACGCCGCCTTGATCTCGTCCAGTTCCTTTTCCAGTAACGGCATGCGTTGGATTTGGGTCTCCAGCGCCACCTTGGCCGAATTGAGTTCAGCCCCCAGGGATTGATACCGGCCGGCTTGTTCCTCGCTGTGGTCCAGACGCTCGCGCAACTCCGCAGCGGTTTGAATCTGAGTATTGACCTGTTGTCCAAGAAGCGCTTTCTCAGATTCAACCGCAGTCAATTTGCGCTCGCAGGCAGCCTGGAGTCGCAATTTGACCCACACCCCCGCGATGCCTGCCCCGCAAAGAAACCCCACCCCGGCAAATATCATCAAATCATGCTGACCGTCAAAAAACATAGAACAGTTCCCTGCAGTGTCTTACGCCGGATAACGGCGATAAATCCCAAACCTTTTTGCCAAGTTAAACGTGTCAGATCAATGTCGCATATCAAAATCAAAATAACAAATGCCGGGCATCGATAAATAAAAGGCCGGCTCATTCCCCTGGCGAGGCACCATATTCCACCCTCCATTGGCCTTCCAATACCCACTCACCCCTCATAAAGCAACGTCTTTTGCTTTTGCCCGACAATGACCCCATTGGAAAATCCCCGCAACCGGAAGAACGCTTACCGCCGGTCAGCATGAAGTCGCGGACAGCTGAACACCATTTAGTTTCAAATTCATATTCATACTTCCCTATATCTATTGACAAAAAAATCGACTCTA
>JBFFHG010000170.1:0-6741 GCA_041557055.1 Desulfosarcinaceae bacterium | reverse complement strand
CTGACAACGAGGATATGATTTCTGGATATGGCTTGACGCTCGACATAATGGGCAAAAGGGCCCAGGCTGTGGAACAACTCAAGCGGGTGCAGGCCAGAAATGCCCTTGACCCCTTTATTTTGACCGATATGGGGCGAATCTACTTCCTCGATGGCCGCTATGAAGAGGCCGTCAGCACCCTTGAGGGAGCTGTTTCCATTGGCGCGGACAATCCCGAGGGGCTTTTCTATCTGGGGCGCTCCCGTATGGAACTAGGCCATTTGCAAAAAGCGCAGAGCACTTTCAAGACGCTGATTGAAAAGGACAAGGATTATCAACCGGCCTATTATTTCCTTGGGGAAACCGCCGGCCGGCTGAACAATATGCCCGATGCCCACTATTATTTAGGGCTGGCTTATTACAAAAAGGGTGAATATCGGACAGCGCGTTACCATCTGCAAAGAGCCCAACGCATGCTTCAGGACCCGGTCAAGCTTGAAAATGTCGAACGGGCCCTGAAATCCATGGGCAAGGCGCCCGGAAATAAGCAGAATGTGAATTAATTTTTGCGCGAACCCTAAGCCTTATCAAAGTGGAAAAAATGCATACTGAAGGTTCCCCGTCCCTGGGTGGCGGACCGCAGGCTGGTAGAGTAGCCGAACATGCGGGCCAGGGGAACGACGGCCCGAATCTCCTGCACGCCGGATTTGGGTTCGATGAATTCAACCTTTCCGGAACGTGAGTTGAGGTCTCCGATAACTTCTCCCATGAACTCATCGGGAACCATCACCTCCACTTTCATGATGGGATCGAGCAGGAAGCAGTTTCCGGCCGCCAGGGCCTCCTTGCAAGCCATGGCGGCGCCGACGCGAAAGGCCAATTCGGTTCCCTGGGAATCTTTACTGCCACCGCCAACCAGAACGGCCTCCACATCCACCACAGGATAGCCCATCAGGGTGCCGCTGGAAAAGGACTCCATAACTCCGTTTTCAATGGCCGCAACAAAGGCCGCCGGAATAACGGTTTCATCCACCATGCTCTTGAACCGGTTGCCCTTTCCGCGGGCCAGCGGCGTTAGCCGCAACCGCACTTCAGCATAATGCCTCTGGCCGGACACCTCTTTATCAAAGAGAGCCGTGGCTTCAGCCCGCTTTTCGATGCTCTCCCGGTAGACCACCTGAGGTTTGCCCACACTCACCTCGGTATGAAATTCGCGGCGCATACGGCTGATGATGATCTCCAGATGGAGTTCCCCCATACCCGACAGGATCATCTGGCCGGTGTCTTCATCCTGCCGTACCCGCAGGGTCGGGTCTTCTGCAACGAATTTATCCAAGACATCCATGAGCTTATCCTGGTCCGAATGGGTCTTGGGCTCCACGGCCACCGAGATCACCGGTTCATAAACCTCAATATTTTCCAGCAGCACAGGCTTGTCCACGGCGCAAAGGGTCTCGCCCGTCGAAGAGCCTTTCAACCCGACGACCCCTACGATACTGCCGGCACCTACCGCGTCGATACGCTCGCGCTTGTTGGCATGCATCATCATAAGACGGGAAATCTTCTCCTTGGTTTTACGCAAAGGGTTGTACACCTCTTTGCCGGCCTCCAACCGCCCGCTGTAGACGCGCACAAAAGAGAGCTTGCGCCCCGCCATCATGGACACCTTGAAGATCAAAGCCGCCAGGGGGCGCTTTTCCACCGGCGGACACTCAACGGTCTCACCGGTCTCGGGATGGACACCTTTGATCGGCGGTAAATCAGCCGGACTGGGTAAAAGATCCACGATGGCATCCAACAATGGCTGAATGCCTTTATTCTTCAGAGCGCTGCCGCAAAGAACAGGCACCAGCTTCAAGTCGATGGTCGCTTTGCGAACAGCCGCCACCAGCGCCCGAACACCGATGGGCTCTTCGGCCAAATAGGCTTCCATAACCCCGTCATCCACATCGGCAACGGCCTCGATGAGTTTCTCGCGGTAGGCCAAAGCCTGCTCTTTTTGCGCTTCGCCAATCTCTTCAACCCTGAAAGTCGCCCCCAGGGAATCATCATCCCAGACAATGGCTTTCATTTGAATCAGATCAATAATGCCTCGAAACCCGTCTTCAATCCCCAGGGGCAACTGGACAACAAGGGGATTGGCATGCAGGCGGCTTTTCATCATCTCCACCGTACTCGCGAAATCAGCGCCGATGCGATCCAGCTTGTTGACAAAGGCCAGTTTGGGGACCCGGTATTTGTCGGCCTGCCGCCATACCGTCTCAGACTGCGGCTCAACACCGCCCACGGCGCAAAACACCCCCACCGCACCGTCCAACACCCGCAAAGAGCGTTCCACTTCAATGGTAAAATCCACATGGCCGGGCGTATCGATGATATGAACCTGGCTGCCCTTCCAGGGGCAGGCCGTCACGGCCGAGGTGATGGTGATCCCGCGCTCCTGTTCGTCGGCCATCCAATCCATAACCGCCTCACCGTCATGAACCTCACCGAGTTTATGGGAACGGCCGGTGTAATAGAGAATTCGTTCGGTCACGGTGGTTTTACCCGCATCAATATGGGCAATGATACCGATATTGCGAATATCATAAATTTTATTTGGTTTTGTCATCGCACCCACAGCATGTCAGCCTTAAATGGATGGCTCAAGTCCACATGTCCGGCCAACGTGGCGGCCTCCTGGCCGCCGACTAAAAATTTAACGCGTCGGATCTCTTCCACATTGAGCACCAATGTATTCACGATGGAATAGATGGAAAGCAATTCCGCTTTAACGCTAGCGGGATAATGGTCAAAAGCGCCAGCGGCAAAGTCCACATAGGCGACCCCTTCGCCGGTAACAAAAAGGCTGCGCAGAATCGGCTCCTGAGGCAGCGTGCGCGCCCCCCTCTTTTCAGGCCCCTGGATCAGCGCCTGCACCAATCGTCGGGCTGCGACCGCAACATCGGCGGGTTGGGCCACAATCCGCTGCTCGGCCGATAAATACCGCCCCTGGTGGTCACCAAAATAAAGATGGACCATCTGCTTTTTCCCGACCGGGGCCTCGTAGGACGCTCCCGGGGCACCGGTTCGAGGCAGATCCACGCTTTTTTGGGCCAGGTACCACCCCACGCCCCCGGCGATTAAAATGGCGGTACCAAAGACAGCCATATACGATGATGAACGGGATCTGATTCCCATGGCCCTCTCTCATATTCAAAATAAATCCTCAATTCGAACCAAGGATCTATATATACATACAGGATGCTGAACTTGGACCGCGCCCTGCTTTCTAAGCCAAACCACTGGGGATGTCAAGGCGGGCGCAGGGTAAGCGCATTGGAAAAATTGACCGTTGAGCCGTTTTTTTGAGGAATATCAAAGCGCCGGGGGCGGCATCGTCTCTGACCAACAAGAGTAGGGAAAGCACCGCCGGACGGTCGCCCATTGAGGGCCAACCGCGCCGGCATCCGGTCTCGCGTTGCATCTGTTGATAATTATACCAAAGTTTCCGCGTACAATTCAATGGGATGTTTCACTTGAACCCCGCCCCCCTGCTGAGACAACATGTCGGTGAGCTGAAGCATGCAGGCCGGACAGCCGGCAGCCGCAATCTGCGCACCCGTGGCCATAACATTGGCGGCCTTGCGCTTGCCGATGGATTCGGTAATATCATAATGCGTTATGGAAAAGCTGCCGCCCATGCCGCAGCATGAGGCCGCCTCGGCCATTTCCACGAACCGGTAGGCCGGATTGGCCCGAATGACCTCACGGGGCTGCCGGGTCACGCCCAACCGGTTGCGCAGATGACAGGGATCGTGATAGGTCACCTTCGCGGCATCGGGCCGGGGCGCCGGCGCCGGCTTGAGGCCGATGATCTCCGTAAAAAAGGCGTTTACGTCCATGGCCTTGTGACTCAGAGCCTCGAGGACCTTCAACTGCGCTCCCCGGCCCCGGTACATGACGGGCCAAATCTCGCGGATTGTGGCGGTACAAGTGGCGCAGGCGGTGATCAGGTAGTCGAAATCCACCTTGGCAAAGAGATCCATGTTCCTGCGTACCAGAGCCTGAAAGGTATCCGCGTCGCCGCCGGACAGCACCGGAATGCCGCAGCAGACCTGCCCCTCGGGCATAAAAACACCCACACCGTGGTGCGCCATTATCCGGAGCGCCGCCTCCCCCACCCGGGGGAAAATTTTGTCGATGGCGCAGCCGATGAAAACGGCCGCCCGAACGCCGCTTCTGCCCCTGGGGGTGTTCACGCCCCCCCGGCTCACGGACAGAGGTTCGGCAGCGAGCCTCGTGAAGTGTCGCTTGCCCACCACCGGAAAACGGAACCGGGCACACGAAGCGCCCGGCATATCGTTCACCTGACGGGTGACCACTCCCTGAAATTTCGCCCCCATTCCGACCACCCGGTTGAACAGAGCGGGATGCATGAGCAGGCCCCGGAAAACGACCCTCTTTGCCGCCGACAGCCCCTGGTAGCCGGTGAGAATGGCGCGGGCCTTCAGAAAAATATCCAATACGTTCACACCCGAAGGGCAGTTGGCCGCACAAGTACCGCAAAGGAGACACTTGTTCAGTCTCTGGCTGACGGATTCAGGGTCCGTGAGAATTTCGCCGGCCAGTCCATCCAAAAGCGCCAGTTTGCCCCTGGCCACGTCGGATTCCCGTCCGGTTTCGGAAAAAACCGGGCAGACCGCCTGGCACATGCCGCAACGCATGCAGGATATCAATTGGTCGGCCAGTTCCTTGATCATGGCCGCCAGTTCATGGATATTTACCATTGCGCCCTCCCCTATCCGATGATTTTACCGGGATTCAAAATACCCTTGGGATCCAACACCGATTTCATCCGTTTGGAATAAAGGATGGTGCCGCGTGTGGTTTCATTGACCATGTACTTGCTTTTGGCAATGCCGATGCCATGTTCGCCGGACAAGGTGCCGCCCAGGGCCAAAGCCTTTTCAAAAATCACGTCGATGGCCTTTTCCACCCGTTCCCACTCGGCCTTGTCCCGTTTGTCCGTAAGGATGGTGGGATGCAAATTGCCGTCACCGGCATGGCCAAAGGTGCCGATGGTGAGATTGAAATCCCTGGCGATCCGGAGAATGACCTCGATCATGGCCGGAACTTTGCTGCGGGGAACGGTGGCGTCCTCCAGCACAGTGGTGGGCCTCAGTTTAGCCAAAGCCGGCAGGGCATCCCGGCGGGCTTGCCATACCGCGTTGCGCTCTTCATCGTTCCGGGCCACCTTGATCTGGGTGGCGCCGTGCTCACGGCAAATGGCCGCCACTTTTTCAGCCTCCTCGGCCACCTGGGCAGGGTGACCGTCCACTTCGATCAGCAACAGGGCTTGGGCCTCCACGGGCAGACCCGCCCTACGAAAATTCTCCACGGTGCGAATGGTGAAATTGTCCATCATCTCCAAAGTGGCCGGAACGATCTTGGCCGCAATGACGGCGGCCACAGTCTCGGAAGCGGCCTTCATGCCGGGAAACACCGCCATCATGGATTTGGCGGCCCGGGGCGGTGGAATCAGCTTGAGGATGATGCGGTCATACAACCCCAAAGTCCCCTCGGCCCCCACCATAAGACCCGAAAAATTGTAGCCGGTAACGCATTTGACGGTCCGGGAGCCTGACTTGATGCGTTCGCCGTTCACATCCCAAAAATCCACGCCCATGACGTAATCCTTGGTCACCCCGTATTTCAGCCCCCGCAGGCCGCCGGCATTCTCGGCCACGTTTCCTCCCAGGGTGGAGACGGCCTGGGAACCGGGATCGGGCGGATAGAAGAGCCCCCGCTTGCTTACCTCGGCGGCGAATTTAGCCGTGACAACCCCGGGCTCCACAACAGCGTAAAGATCCGCTTCGTTGATTTCAATAATGCGGTTCAGGGCGTTGGTGAGCAAAACCACGCCGTTGCTTTCGGGAATGGTCCCACCGCTCAGGTTGGTACCGGCCCCCCGGACCGTGAGGGGTTTGCCTTCATCATTGCACAATTTGACCAGGAGCCCCAGTTGAGCGCATTGGGTGGGCCGCACCACGATTTCCGGGGCCACGGCCGGCAAGGGGGCCGCATCATAGGCATAGGTGAAGCGATCGGCCGCATCGGTCATGACGTTCGGGGCGCCGACGATCTCCCGGAACCTGGCGATGAGCTCTTTTTTCATAGTTGGTCTCCCTTTCCGGAAAACGAGTGATGGCGGTCGAAAAAAAATCCACCGCCCGGTTTTCGCACGATCCGGATTAAAACAGGTTTGGAAAGAGTACAAAGCTGAACAACGCAGCCACCACGCCGACGACGACACCGTACAGAAGGAACGGCCATACGGTGCGGCGCAGGATCGTCCCCTCCATTCCGGAAAGCCCCACCACGGCGCAGACAGCCACAATATTGTGAATACAGACCATATTTCCCATGGCGCCGCCGGTCACCTGGGCCGCCACGATGATCTGGCGCGGCAGATTCAGGGTTTCGGCCATACCCCACTGAAACTCGGCGAACAAAAGGTCGGATACGGTGTTGGAACCGGTGATAAAGGACCCCAGGCCGCCCACGTAGGATGCAAACAAGGGCCAGGCCTGACCGGCGATACCGGCCACAGCCTTGGCCAGGGCCAGGGGCATGGAGGGATAACCATTGGGATTCAAAGTCGCGTCGCTGACGCCGGAACCGCGGAAAATGGAGACCAGGGCCACGGCGAAAAAAAGGGCGATGGTGGGATTTTTCATTTTGGCGAAAGATTCCATCCATGCTTTTTGGGCTGCAGCGCCT
>JBFFHG010000169.1:0-6760 GCA_041557055.1 Desulfosarcinaceae bacterium | reverse complement strand
GGCGAAAGCCTCTATTACGGAACCGAAGCAAGAGCCGGGGTCATCAACATCATCACCAAAACGGTGACCCCTGAAATCAGTGGTGAACTGGGCATGTCATACGGCACGGACGAGTATATGGAAACCTTCGGCCACGCCTCGGGAACCGTGAACGACCATGGTCTGATGGCTTTCGGAAGCACTGAAACGTGGGATGGTTATATTACCTGTGATGACCAGTCCTACCGGGATGCCCTTAACCATAACAAAAAGAATGCCACCGGCTATGACCGAAGCGTGGTGGGCGCAAAGTACCGCAAAGCCTTTGATCTGAAGGGACGGGGTCTTCTCAATTTTCAAATCCAGAAACAAAAAGGGAAGTTCGATTATGGCTACCCCACCTACCAAAGGGCAGACACCCATTGGGAGGAGGCATTGGCCCTGTTAAAATGGGATCATGATATCAATGAGGCGTTTTCCTACCATATCCAGTCCAATTTCCACAGCTGGTGGTCAACAGCCACCTTTGAGAGACTGGACGGCTCCTATTGGTGGGATGATGAATTGTGGGGCTATGACACCTATGGCGTCAATCTGACCACCAACATGCGATGGGGCCAGGGGCACGAAATCATCACAGGGGTCGATTACCAGGCCTATGAGGGAACGGCGGATGCATGGGACCCCGGCGTCAGGGATCATGATGCGGATTCGCTTGGTGTGTTCGCCCACTACAAACCCTATCTTCCGTTCTCTCCAAACACCAGAATGGGCCTTGGCGCCCGGTATGAAAACACAGCCGAAACAGATGCCGCGGTCTGGGATCTCAGCATGAGAACCCCCCTGATCGGGAAAACCTATTTCAGGGGGCAAGCCGGCACATCCTTCACCCTTCCCAGCGTACAGCAACTATATGGTGACAACGATGCGGGCACCAAGGTCGGCAACCCCGATTTACAGCCCGAGAAGAGTTTCAATGCACAGGTCGGTATCGGCGGAAACTGGCGCTATTGGCAATTCGACGCGGGGTATTTCTACCACGGCGTGGAGGACATGATCGGTAACGCAGTGCTTGATGAAAATACGACGACCTATAAGAATCTTGACGGAAAAACCGATATCGACGGTTTTGAGATCACAACGACCATCGGTCCCTTCGGCGGACTATCGTTCATTGCCAGCGCAACATGGTCCAACGCCGAAGATAAAGACACCGGCAAGCAAATAGAACTCATTCCGGAATTCTGTTCCAAAGCCGATATCCGGTATCGATACCCAACGGATCGGTTTGGCGTCGATGTCATGGCAAAATACGTGGGTACGATATACGAACGCGACCTGAGGCCCTTTGATGACGTCGCTTACGGTGATTACCACATCGTCGATGCCTCCATTTTCGTAACCTTTGGCAGAAACAAAAGAAGCCGGGTGACCCTCCGTGCGGAAAACATCTTCGACGAGGCTTATGCAACCCGTTATTACAGGAACACCAATATCGGCGGCGATGCTTTTCTCTATCATTACAACGGCCCGCCGAGAAGTCTGGTGGTCGGGTATACATACACGTTTTAATGCCATGAAACCAAAAAAAACCACGGAAATATGGAATGCGTGCGTTGCAGAATCACCGGCCTATCTGCGGGTGTCAAACGGTGAGGATGAGCGCTTCTGGGAGCAGTATGCCGATGCCTATATGCGAAACCGCACCTCCGGACGGCACTACGAAATTGTCACCAAGTGGCTGCTTAAAAAAACCCGGGGCGCATCGCTGATTGAAATCGGTCCCGGTCCGGGCGTATTTACCCGGTTTCTTGCGGCCCATTGCAGCCAAGTGACCGCAATAGAACCCTCCCCGGCCAATGCAGCCTGGCTCATGCGTGAAATGTCCGGCTGTCCGAACCTGACAGTGGCGCGCAAAAAATGGGAGGATGCCGCCGTCGAGCCCCACGACCTGGTTTTCAGCGCGGGGACGCTGTGTATGTTCCCCGACATAGAAACGGCCATTGCCAAGATGCTGCATCACGCGCGATCCCAGGTTCTTCTGGTGACCATGAACGATAAACAGATATTTTTAAAAAAAATTGCCGCCGCCCTCGGATTGCCGCCGCCCAAGCCGTCCGGGCTGTCTGCCATACGCTTCCTGGAGGTTCTGCGCAGTTTAAGCCTCTCTTTCGACTATGAAAGCTTCAGCGAAGAACCGGTCTATCTGTATCCGGACATCGATGTGCTGCTGGATTTATGGAAGGGCAGCACAATCATAGGCCGGGAACATCGGTCCGATTTGCAAGCACTATTGAAACGACAGGGACTGTACAGCGGCAATCGAACCGCAATCAGGGTGCCGAAACGATTTATCACATACATGGTGGAGATAACCGTTTAGAAATGGTGCGCGGACCGTCCTTGCGGGGGCCACGGGTGCACAGGTCCATACCACAGCGTTTAAGGGGAAAACCAAAGAGAGGAGGTGATCAAATGGTAGAATGCATTCGCAAACCTTCATCCGGCAAAAAGCAGGCACCGCCGTGCGAACCACATTAACTGAACCATAAACCTGATCATAACGCCATGAACAGCAGAAACAACGCTTTCCCCTGATGTGACACGGGCTTGCCGTGGCTCCCGCAAGAGCGGTCCGCGCAAGGCATTGATGCTAAAAAACCAAATACCGTTTAAAGGAAATTTTAAAACAATGATGATATTAAAACAAGACGAAAAAAGTTTTCATGTTCTGGATGTGCTCGGACAGATGGGGATATGGAAGCTGGACTTCGAGGGCCTTGAACGCTATTTAGGTGCATTGGAAAAAAAACGGGCATCTTCTTCAGCCCCGGTAAAAACATTTCCCCTTCTTGAAAACGCACGGACCGCATCGAAACGTGACGCTGTCGCCCCCTTTGATGGAAAAAAGGAACAAGATGACGATATCTTCGAACACGGGCTGCCGGAGGCCTGTTTTTTCGATACACGGATTGTGCTGGATAATGCACGGCTATTCACCAGGGGGGTCATCACGCCGCCCAGCATATCGCTCGATGTAAATGCGGTCTGCAACTACGCCTGCAGATGGTGCTGCACGGACGTGCACAAGGATGGGAAAAAGAGCGTCCTTGACATCCAGGATATTGAGGCCTGGGTGATCAAACCATTGGCCCAAGGCGGAAACCTCACCTGGTATCTCGTCGGAGGGGAGCCGTCACTCACACCTGAAAGAACAACGGCAATCGCGGAAATGATCGGAAAACACACCGCCGCATACTCCGCACTTGCCCCTTTTATCGCCCTGGACTCCAACGGGACGGCATTTACCAGGAACGCCGGCCTTTATAAGGAGAGCGGCATCAACACCATACAGTTTTCGCTTAGCTCGGCCGATCCGCAAAAGGATCGCTATTTCAGAGGATGTCCCGCAGGAACCGATCCTGTAAAAACCGTGATCAGCGCTATCGAGGCTGCAAAGTCACACGACTTGCATTGCGGCATCAATATGGTGCTTTGGAAAGAGGATGAAAAACGGCACAATTTGACCGATGTCGAAGAGATCATAGGTTTGGGAACGGATTTGGAGGTGGACTTCATCAGAATCACGCCGGCCGTTTACACCGCTGTTTCCGCAACAAACGGCATGCACTTGGAAAAAGAGGATCTGAGGCAGGTCGGACAAAGACTGAAAAACCTGAACCTGCATACCGCCGGAAACGGGACAACCAAGGTTGTCAGCATGCTTTTGGAACAAGAGGACGCCGCCGGGCAGGCAACGGACCGGCCCATGCTATGCCGGGGGGGGACCTGTTTTGTTCATGTGGACCACAAAGGCGATGTTTTCCCCTGCGCCATGGTGATGCCGGATTTTCGAATCGGCAATGCGGTGCGCGATGACCTTGTGAAGCTGTGGTATACGGACAGCGCGCTGCTCCCCTGGCGGGAGGTGACCGAAGTCTGCCCTGAATGCGCGGCGTGCCATGACCGGAATTTTTGCGTCGGCAAGTGTCCCGCCTACGCATGGTTCAAATTCGGAGACCTTTCGCTTTCGTCCAGACCGCTTGCATGTCCCTGCTGACAAGCGCCGGAACGGTCTTCTGAAAAAATGATTCAACACCCGGAGTTTTGACATGAAAAAACTGATTCTCGGCCTGATGGCGGCGACATTGGCGGCACTTCTCACCAACGCGGCCTTACACGCGCAGGAGACGGAAAAACGGCAGGCCGGCGGTTTTATGCTGGAAGACGTCCCCATCTGGAACGCGGATTTGCAGCGGCGCATGCAGCCGTATTTGGCCGTGCGCGCCGCCGCCCTCCAATCGGTCGGCGACGACGGCCGGTCGGTTCTGATCACGACACGTTTCGGTCAAATCAAGCAGTTGCACGTCGTCAACCGGCCCATGGGGGTCCGGCGGCAGGTGACCTTCTTCAACAAACCGATCCTGTGGGGCGCATTCGTGCCGGGCTCAGAGGATCGGCACCTGGTTTTCCTGCAGGACCCGGACGGCAATGAGCGCTGGCAGCTCTACCAACTGGATCTGACGACCAACCGCACCACCCTGATAACCGACGGCCGGTCGCGGCACGAATCTCCGGTAATTTCCACCAATGGCCGAATGCTGGCGTTCTGCGGCACCGGCCGCAACGGGCGTGACCACGATATCTATTTATATGACCTTGCCAGCACAGGTCCGGCCAAAATGGTGCGGCGCGCCGAGGGGATGCTCAACCCGGTGGCCTTTAGTCCGGACAACACCAAATTGTTGGTGCAAAAATACATCTCCGAACGCCAAACCATGTGGTTTGTGCTGAACATTCAAAACAAAGCGTTCGAACGTATTACGCCTGAATCGCCGCAGCATTTCCATGGGGGCGGCGCATGGGGGGCGGACGGCAAAGCAGTGTATCTGTTCAGCGATTGCAGGGATGAGTTCCGCAGACTTTTCCGCATCGACCTTGCAAACAATACATGGCATTGCCTCACGCCGGATATTCCGTGGGATGTGGAAGCGGTGAGCGTGGACCCCGGGGGCACCGGCATCGCCTTCGTCGTCAATGAAGACGGTATCTCCAGGCTCTATTTCTCAGGTCCGGACGGCGCAAACCGCAAGCCGGTCAGGCTGCCCGGCGAAGGGGTGAAAATCACCGACCTGACCTGCGCAAGCGCCGGCGGCGTGTTCGGTTTTACCCTTGCCGGCATGCGGTCGCCCGGGGATGCGTATACGGCAGATTTTCCCGACGGCGGCGTCCGCCGCTGGACCCAAAGTGAAACGGGCGGCTTGAAGGCCGGCCAACTCTGCCGCACCACAATGTTGCGGTATCCGACCTTCGATCGAACAAAGGGCAAGCCCCGCATGATCCCGGCCTTCATCATGCGGGGACGCGGCCAGGGAGTGCGGCCGGTTGTAATTCATGCCCACGGCGGACCGGAATTTCAGTATTTCCCCGTCTTCGACAGCACGTTTCAGTACTGGGCGGCCGAACTCGGCATCACCGTGATTTCGCCCAACATACGCGGCAGTACCGGCTACGGGCGCACGTTTCACCAACTGGACAACGGTGTAAAAAGAGAAGATGCCGTCAGGGACATCGGCGCCCTGCTCGACTGGATCGACAAACAGCCGGATCTGGACAAACACCGTATCGGCATTTTCGGCGGATCTTACGGCGGCTATCTGGTGCTGGGATCATTGTTGAACTACCCGGACCGCATCACCTGCGGTATCGATGTCGTCGGCGTCGCCGACTTTGTCAAATTCCTCGAACAGACCAGCGAATACCGACGGGATCTTCGCCGCGTCGAATATGGCGACGAGCGCGACCCGCAGGTGCGCAAAGTGCTGGAGTCAATCTCACCCCTGCGGCATGTCAATAAAATTAATGTCCCCCTATTCGTGCTGCACGGTGAAAAAGACACCCGCGTGCCCATCGCTGAGGCGCAACAGGTCGTTGCCAGATTACGGGAGATGAAGCGTCCGGTTTGGTTTGCGACGGCTCTGGACGAGGGCCACGTTTTTCATAAGAAGCAGAATAGAGACCTGGCGTCAATCATGTATACGGTGTTCTGGCAGACGCATTTGTTACCGCAACCCTGACGTTGCATATAAAAAAGATGGCGTAAAACAGACCCGATCCTCAAGCGCACCCCGGAAAAATTGCCCGGAATGGCGCCCCAATTCGGCGTTTGTTCAATACCCGCAAGGGCCGAATATCTCTTCGCCATCTTTTTTATGCAACGACAGGGTTAACCTATGGAGAGTATATGGATTACCAGGTGCTGGTCGCATCGAACAAACCGCTACGGTATCTTTTTTTTGCCGCTTTCGTCAGCTCGGTGGGTGACTGGTGCCGGCACGTGGCGATCGTGGGACTGGTGATCTCCTGCACGGGCGCAGGTTTGAAAATTGCCGCAATCATGATACTTGAAGTCATACCGCTTCTCGTTATCGGCCCGCTGGCCGGTGTGCTCATCGATAAAAAACCGCCCCCGAAAATCATGATTTGTTGCGATGCGGCGCGCGCTTTATTCACCCTTGGTTTTCTTTTCGTGCGTTCGCAGGAGCAGTTATGGATAGCGTATATTTTAACAGCGCTGATTTCAATTTTCGATGCACCCTCCCAAGCGGCAAGACAGACACTCATCAGCAGGCTCGCCTCTTTCAAAGAGATGGTAACCGCGCACTCGCTTTTTTCTATTGGGACGGGATTCTGTATCGCCATCGGCGCCTCTGTCGCCACAGGCATTGTCGGCGCATGGGGAAATCGTCAGGTGTTTGTTTTTGACGCCGCCACGTATCTT
>JBFFHG010000168.1:0-6772 GCA_041557055.1 Desulfosarcinaceae bacterium | reverse complement strand
TCCGATGTTGCTCATCAAATCTTCGGCACGTGCGGTTGGCCTTGATCAGATCAGCGATCATTTCCGCCCTCCCATGCAGCCGATGGCTTCCGCGGGAGGCATTTGCCGCGTGATCCATTTCAATACCTTGTCGAACTCCATACAAAATTCCCGCAGCGCTTTACCACGGTGACTGACACGGCTTTTTTCCGCCATGGTCAGTTCGGCAAAGGTCTTGTTGAGATCGGGGTAGAAAAAGACCGGGTCGTAGCCGAATCCGTTGGTTCCGGATGGTTGCTTTGTGATCAGGCCCTCACAGCGGGCTTCGTAAGTCAGGGCCGGACCGGTGGGCACGGCCAGGGAGAGCACGCATTCAAAATGGGCATTGCGATTTTCATCGGCGCCAAGCGTCTGAAGCAATTTTTGGCAGTTGCGGGCATCGGTGGCCGCCTGCCCGGCATAACGGGCCGAATAGACGCCCGGCGCGCCGTCAAGGGCATCGACGCAAAGACCGGAGTCGTCCGACAGCGCCGGAAATCCTAGGTAACGTGCTGTTAAACTGGCCTTTTTATAGGCATTTGCTTCGAAGGTATCCCCATCTTCGTCGATAGGCGGAATGGGACCGAAGTCATCCAGATTGCGGATTTCAATGGGATAGTCTTTCAATAACCCCCTGATCTCGGCCGTTTTCCCTTTATTCCGGGTGGCCAGGACAAGGATGGTGCAAAATGACATGCTGACCTCTGTTTTTTGGATACCATGCGTTTCGGCACGGAAAAAGCTCATGGATTCATGTGTAGAGCATTAATTATAAAAATAAAATAAGCTATCCAATCAATTCCAAGGCAAGATGTCAACCCCTGAATATTCCCATATTCTGCCGGAAAGTGATGCAAAAATCATTGTTCATGCAAATTGAGACATGACATTATCCATGGGGCAAGATCCGGTGCCAAGGAGAACAATAGGGGCTTATAGTGGATGGCTGTGAAGTTGTAAAGACAATTTTAACAGATTTTGGATCGGTCTTTGAAGGTGCTGAAATGAATGGTCATTGGTCTGTTCAGTCCGCGATTTCCTGAACAAATTCGGCGCAGGCCGTTTTCCAATCCTTTAATTCAGGGATTAGTTTTGCCGCTTCAAGATATTCATAATCAATGCCGTTTACAATGGCCTCGGGGTCGTGAAGTTCGGTACCGGCGTTGGCCAGAGCATTGGCCACATGGGTGATGACGATCGAGTTTAATCCCTGGTCGGTTTTTTGGCCGGGTGTGTGATGGCGGGCCGTAGCATCGATAATGGCCTCGGGAAGGCCCCAAAGACCGAGCAAATAGGCGCCGATGGCGGCGTGGCTCGTGCCGATAATCTGCATTTCGGCCTCGACCAGGGAGGTTTCATGACGCCGGACGTGTTGCAGAATTTTGGTAAAGCCTTCCTGAAGATGGGCGGCGATTAACAGAATGCCGATATCGTGCAGCAGCCCCGCCATAAAAGCGGCGTCGATCGCTTTACGGTCCAGGCCTGATCGCTGAGCGATTATTTTGGCAAAGGCGGCGCATCTGAATGCGTGCTGCCACATGCGGTCCATGGAGAAATCCGGGAATCTGAGTTTTTTGAATTTATCAAATGTTCCCGAAGTCAGCACAATCGCTTTGACGATGTCGATGCCCAACAAGCTGACGGCTTTGGCCGGATGGGCAACGCGTTGCGCCAACCCGAAGAATGAGGAGTTGACCAGTTTGAGAATTTTTACCGTCAACCCCATATCTTTGGAGATGATGGCACTGATTCTGTCGATGGAGGCATCTTCCGATTTGAGCTCTTCCACCAGTTCCATATAAAGGGCCGGGACGCTGGGCAGTGAGTCGATTTTCGAGATTACCTGTTTGATGGCTTCATTATCGAGCAGTTCCTTCATCATGAAGGCCCTGGTGATGGTTGCCTTGAGCGTGTCGTCCTCGCAGGGCTTGGCCAGATATTGGTGGGCCAGATCCACGGACTGCAACACCACATTCTGGTCTGCATAGCCGGATAAAATAATGCGCACACTTTCAGGGTGCTCTTCTCGAACCGTATGCAGAAAGTCAATACCATTGTGATCCGTGAAAACGGTTTCGGTAACGATCACATCCACCGGCGCCGATTGCAGGGCGTCAAGGGCTTCGGCCGGATGGCCGGCAAAGCGCATGTCCCACTCGTTTCGCATTTTTCGAAAGCTGCGTTGCAGGGCTTTGTGAACAAATTTTTCTTCATCTACAAATAGGATGGTTGGCTTCATATAATCATTCTGGATAAATTCAATAATCCAAAGTAAAGGATTGTCGGGGCTGGTTCCGGCACCTTATGTGCCGTACATTGAAAACCAAGTTGTTACGCAGATATTATCGCCCCTTTTCTTTTGACCTTTAAATAAATGATTGCTCTGGGCATATAAATGCCGCTGCCGGATGCCGGGCAATTGCAGGCCGGATTCAAACGGCGGGTTTCAGCAGCAGTGTATTGAAGCCCAAAGATTTGCATTTAAATCTGATTTGCATAAAGATGCAGTCAAACAGGAAATTTGTGAGGGAGGGACAATCGTGATTATTGCCGGGTTGACAGGGGGGATTGCGTCGGGAAAATCCACGGCGGCAGCCATATTTGAAAAGGCCGGGGCCACGATTATCGACGCCGATATGATCGCCCGGCAGGTCGTGATACCCGGACGGCCCGCGTGGCGGGCCATAAGGGATGTTTTCGGCAAGGCGGTCCTGAATCCGGATGGGAGTGTCAACCGGGGACTTTTGGGCGAGTGGGTGTTTAACAAACCACTGCTTCGGCGGCAACTTGAACGGATCATTCACCCCCATGTTTACGATCGGATCGAATCCCAAATCAACCGATTGCGCCAGGCCAGGCCAAATGCCGTGGTTATTCAGGATATCCCCCTGCTGTTTGAAACGGGAATTTTCCGGGATTTTGCGGAGATTATCGTGGTCTATACCCCCCCGGTCCTTCAGTTGCGACGTCTGATGCAACGGGACGCAATGGGGATTGAAGCGGCCCGGGCGCGTATTGGCGCCCAGATGCCGATAGGTGAGAAGTGCCGCCGGGCCACCATGGTGATCAATAACAGCGGCGATCCGGCCGCCATGCGGGCGCAGGTTCTGAAAATCTATGGGGATCTTGCCGGACGAGCCCAATCAATGACATCGCCGTGAATTAAATTTGAATTTGACAGACCACTTACAATTTTCTATATAAACGTTGCTTTCTGTCGGCTGATTTGTTCGGTATCGTAATTTTAATGTGGATCTGCGGATTTGCACATGCGAGAGGAATTTCCCGATGGGGCAGGCTGCCAAAGTGCTGACAAACCCTTCCTTGTTTCACGGTAAAGACACACACTCACTTTTGCTCATGGCATCGGCGTTGGGGCTTAAAGACCGTTACACCCATGCCCATGCCAATCGCGTAGCGGAATACGCCAAACGATTGGCTGTCCGGGCGGGACTTCCCGTGGTTCAAGTACTTCAAGTCGCCATGGGCGGCATGCTGCACGATGTGGGCAAGCTTGCCTTGAGCGATAAAATCTTCAGCAACAGGAGTGCCGCCCTGAGTGAAGATATGCGCAGGGAGGTTTATAACCATCCCCTTATCGGCGCTGCCATGCTCCAAAAAATCACCTGCAAGCAGGCCATATTGGATGCCGTGCTTTTCCATCACGAACGCATTGACGGCAGCGGTTATCCCTTCGGCCTGACGGGCGAAGAAATTCCGTTGAGCGCAAGAATTGTGGGTATTGCCGATTGTTTCGATGCGGTTACGACAGATCGCCCCTATCAGCGCCGCAAAAGTTGCAAAGTGGCCACGAATCTGTTGACGGACAGCGCCGGAACCGGTTTTCCCCCGGATTTGGTCTCTTTGTTTATTGAAGAGATTGGCGTCAACGGCATGGTCCGCCATACAGGTGTTTCCCGCGTGCCCCTGTAAAATCAAATTCAAAATTCAAGGCCGACAGCCTGTTTTCAGATCCCTCACACGCTGATGCGGATATTGTCGATCAGCCTTGTCTGCCCGAATTTAACGGCCAGGGCGATGAGTATCTCCCCCTTGAGCGTGTCCACATCAGCCAGTGTCCGGGCGTCCACCACCGAGACATAGTCAATAACCGCATCCGCCGCCGCATGGATGCGTGCTTTGATTTGGCCGGCCACGGACGCTGCGTTGCGTTCCCCCCGGACGATGGTTTCCCGGGCCTGGATGAGGGACCGGGACAGCGCAGCGGCATCGGCCCTATGGCCGGCCGACAGATAGGTGTTGCGCGAACTCATGGCCAGGCCGTCGGGTTCACGAACAATGGGGCACACCACCACTTGAAGGTTAAAGTCCAGGTCTTTGACCATTTGCTGAATCACCGCCGCCTGCTGGGCGTCTTTCTGACCGAAATAGGCTCTGTCAGGCGTTACCATATGAAAAAATTTGGCGACAACGGTGGTGACGCCCCGAAAATGGGTGGGCCGCGATTTGCCGCACAATGCCTGGGTGACGGGGCCTTTGACTTCCACGTAAGTGGTGAAACCGTCGGGATAGATCTCCTTTACCTCCGGCAGAAAGGCAATGTCGACCGCCTCGGAGGTCATCAAGGCCGTATCGCGTTCAATGTTGCGCGGATAGGCATCCAGGTCTTCGTTGGGGCCGAATTGGGCGGGATTGACAAAGATACTGGCCACCACGATGTCGTTTTCCTGCCTTGCCCGGCGCATCAGTGACAGATGCCCCTCGTGCAAAAATCCCATGGTGGGGACAAAACCGATGGACCGGCCGGCGGCCCTCTCCTGTCCAAGGGTTTTTCTCAAATCAGTTCCGGTTTTAATGATCTGCATTCACACACGCTCCATCACAGCTTTGCGAGAATCGCGTCATCCATTGGAAAGCTGTGCTCTTTTGCCGGGAACTTGTTTTGGCGCACCTCCTCAATGTATTGCCTGACAGCCAAGACCATGGCGTCGCCGCCGTCCGCAAAGGTTTTGACGAATTTGGGGCGCATTTTGCGGAACATGCCCATCAAGTCCTGAATGACCAGCACCTGACCGTCGCAGTGGACCCCGGCGCCGATGCCGATGGTTGGGATTTCCAGCTTTTCAGTGATGATGCGGGCCAGTGCGTCGGGCACGCACTCCAGTACGATGCCAAACACACCGGCATCCTGAAGTAGCAGGGCGTCATCCAGGATCTGGCGGGCGGTATCCGTATCTTTGCCTTGCAGCTTGAACCCGCCCATGGCGTTGACCGACTGGGGGGTGAGGCCCAGGTGCCCCATTACCGGGATCTGAGCTTTGATAATGGCTCGGACTTTATCCAGAACAGCCTGGCCGCCTTCCAGTTTTACGGCCTGGGCGTTGGCTTCCTGAATAAAACGGCCGGCGTTGCACACCGACGCTTCCACGCTCACATGGTAGGATAAAAAAGGCATATCAGCGACAAGCAGGGCGCGGCGATTGCCCCGGGCCACGGCTTTGGTATGGTGGATCATGTCATCCATGGTCACCTGCAAGGTGGTTTCATAGCCCAGCATTGTCATGCCAAGGGAGTCCCCCACCAACAGGCAGTCCACCCCGGCCTCTTCCAAAAGACAGGCCGTGGTGTAGTCGTAGGCTGTGAGCATGGTAATGCGTTCGCCCTTTTTCTTGGCGCTTTCAAAGGATTTGACGGTAATTTTCTCTTCGGCCATGGCAAATTCCTTTCTACTTTTGTTTCAGCAACTCTCTGACCATCGTCGCTTTTTGCGGTGATTGCAATGCGTTTCGCTCAGCCAGGTTGAGGGTATGCAATCCCAGGTGGCGGTAAATTGATTCTATATTTTTGAGCCCCGAAAGTTTCAGGGCTTCCAGGTGCTGCTCAACGGTGCCGGCATCACCCCGGGCAATCGGGCCGGTGAGGGCTTTGGCGGTTCCCAGGCGGGCGATATTGGACAGCGTTCCCACGATAAGGGGGGACATGGCCTCAAACCCTTCCCGGGGGTCAATACCGCTCTTCTCCAATGCCGCCAGGCCGCTGTCCATCAAAGTGACCAGATAGTTGGAGAGAAGACAGGCGCTGAGATGATACAGGCTTTTATGTTCGGGCGAAATACAAAAATAGCGATTGCCGGTTTTGGCAAGAACCTCTTTCACGGGTTGCAGCCGATCCCCTTCACCCTCCAGGCTGAAGAAGGTTTTGGGTAATTCGGCCAGGGCTTTATCCTCATCGGCAAAGGCCTGCAGGGGATGGAGGCTGAAAACGGCTGCGCCGTGGCGGGCGGCTTCATTCAGAATCCGGGAGGAGTGGACCCCGCTCATGTGGCCGACCAGGTGCCGGGCGGTGATGCTTTTTTGGCGGCAAAGATGCTCACAAACACCGCCGATCTGGTCGTCCCGGGTGGTGATCAGGATGATGTCGCTTTGAGCCGCCGCTGCCATGGCGTTTGCAAAGGGCCTGCTCTGGGTGATGCCGGTGGCGTGTGCCACTTTCTCGCCATGGCGGTCAAAATAGCCGCTGATGGGCGACCCATGGTCGTGAAGGTAGCGCCCAAAGGCGGTGGCCACTTTTCCGGCGCCGATAAATCCGATACGCATGGTTCATTCTCCAAACCTGATTCAATGTGGCGGGTTTGAAAACCGCAATCTACCACTTGCCACGCCATGAGCCCATCGTCAAGTTATTATGGCGTCTAACAATCGAATAATACGGCGTAACAAAAGAAAAAAAGCGGCTTCAGGGATCTTGTTCACGGAAATATCAAGTTCCGGAATCCAATTGATAAAAAGGCGGG
>JBFFHG010000167.1:0-6779 GCA_041557055.1 Desulfosarcinaceae bacterium | reverse complement strand
GGGCCAGGATTGGGAAAATACTATGAGAAACAGGGCTTCTGAAATATTTAATTCCGACCCTGAAAGAAATATTGTTTTTAGTGTCCATATGTATGAAGTATATCAAGATGACTCAACTATTGATAGTTATATGCAGACATTTATCAATAATAATCTTCCCTTGATTGTAGGAGAATTTGGAGCAGACCATCAGGGGGAAGAAGTGGACGAGGCTTCTATTATGCAAAGGGCTGAAGAATATGGCTTTGGTTATATTGGATGGTCCTGGAAAGGCAATAATTCTGAAACAGCAAGTCTTGATATTGCTGTTGATTGGGCTGGCAATACCCTGAGTGATTGGGGAGAAATTCTCATCAATGGCAGTAATGGGATTAGAGAGACTGCAAAAACCTGCACAGTTTTTACTGAATTGTCAGATCTTCTTTCAGCGCCGCATAAAACCGTTTGTCCTGTGCCAGATTACCTCTGGTCGATGGAATCTGGTAAATGACCACAAACCGGTCATCATCATAAATCCGTATAACCTTATCTTTGCCCCTTGTCAGTTGTTGTCCCGCCAGTGGATGCTTCAAATTGGATCGTACAATTCTTATTGGACCTTTCGAAAAACCCGATAGGATGTGTCCCCTGACGGCTCACTTTTAAACGACCATTTTTGGCCGTACTTTAATACGGCCAGCGACAAACCTCATAGAAGGTTTTGAAACCACTTCCAATATTCTGTGTTTTTGTCTGCATTAATTGCCATGATTGAACAAAGAAAGATGTGCGCCTCGGACGGATGCCCGGTGCGCACATGTTTCGAAACAGGGGAGAAGGTCTGATGGGCCGATACTTTAAAACCTGAAACCCGTTGTAAATACAATGTGATAGCCGTTCAAATCCCCTTCGTAAGCAATGGGGATCGACCGCTCGGTTTCTTGAATCTGAACCTCTTCGGTCCATCGATACATCCCTTCAATGCCCATAAACAGTCGTGGCGTGATGTCGTAATAGCAACCGGTCACCAGATGCGCCCCCAAGACAGTGTCATCGCCTTCATCGTCAAACTCACGGCGCCGATCTGAATCAATTTCACTTGCCAGCTGGACATAATAAGCGCCAATCCCGCCACCACCGTAAAATTTCATGGGTCCGACGGTAAATTCACCTTTAAGGGTGACCTTCAGGCTGACCACGCCGAGAAAATTTTCCTGGTCATAGCCGCCAACCACATCGTTGCTGCCGGTGCGTTCATCATCGATTCCCGAAAAAAAATTGAATCCCCCCTCAATGATAAGATGATCGGTGAGATAATGTCCATAGGCCACCTCTCCAGTAAAAGCAGGATCGTAATCCGCATCCGTATCATCAAGATTACCTGTGGCGTTCATCAAGCCGATCTTACCAATGCCGTAGTTCAGTCGATTTTCCGTTTTCGACGCTGCGGCTGTTCCGACATCCAGACCGATGATGAAAAAAAGGATCGCCACGACCATGGCCTTGCCTCTGAGCCAAGCCAATCGCCAGCCGCTCTGATGGACGCCCATTGAGCCGGAAATTTTTGTCCCTAAGTCCCATTTTAAATGATCCTGAAAAACAGAGCCATCATTAGACGTAGGGTTTTTGGCAGCGGGCGTTGAAAAATGAAGATTCCCGATGCCTGCAGCGTGTATCTGCAACCTTTTGCATTTGTCCTGTCCATGAACCAGATTCATATTGTTCTCCTTGTATGATTTTGCTAAATTGCTTGCAGCGGTGCGGTTTTTAATGGCCGCCGATGTGCTGCGCCTTTTGTTCCAAGACCTGGGTTCGCCGGGAGGGTGTCGCCGGTCGGAGGATAGGTAGCAAACCGGTCGTGTAAAATCTATGATAAAGATGTTTCCAATTGTTAAAAAATGTACGACGGCGTTGAATGAAAAGACAAATGAACATGCCTGATGCTGTGCACATACTTTTGGTGGAAGACGACCGCCGTTTTTCGGCCTTGGTGGCCGACTACCTTTCCCAACAGGGATTCAAGGTTTCAATTGAGGACCGCGGCGATACCGGGTTGAAACGTATCATTGCCGAGCAGCCGGAATTTGTCATTCTTGACCTTATGCTGCCCGGCCTGGACGGTCTTGATTTGTGCCGTACGGCCCGGCAACAACACTACCAGGGCCCCATTTTGATACTCACTGCCAGGGAAGACGACATGGACCAGGTGGCCGGCCTGGAAATCGGCGCGGATGATTATGTCAAGAAGCCTGTGGAACCCCGGATTCTGCTGGCCCGCATTCGGGCCGTTTTACGGCGCTCTGCTCCCGGGCCGGTTGATGAATCGGCTCCGCCACCCGTACCCGAGCGAATGCAGTTCGATTCGCTTTGCATCAACCGCGCGGCCCAGACCATCACCCTGGACGGAGAGCCGATCACGCTGACCACTCATGAATTTGCACTGCTGTGGGAACTGGCGCTGCACGCGGGCCGGCCTATAGAGCGTGACGCCCTGTTTCGGAGAACCAGGGGGATCCCCTATAACGGCTTTGATCGGTCCGTGGACATTACCATCTCAAGACTACGCAAAAAACTCGGAGATTCCAGTGCGCAGCCCAAACGGATCAAAACCATTTGGGGACAGGGATACCTGTTCGTCAAGGATGCCTGGGGCCAGACAAAGGAATGATCGGAAATGAAGCGGGTCTTTTTGAGTTTTTTTGTTTTTCTGACCATTTCATACTTTGTTGTTGATTTGGGGGTCAGTGATTTGCGCTTCAAAATCCAGGAAATGGTCTTCCCCAACAGGTGGAGCGACATCCAAATCCTGGTATCTCACCGTCAAATTTTTATGGGGGTTTTCCATTTGTTGGAACAGGACCTGCTGCGGCGACCCCAGGAAAAATGGGCGGATCGGATGAAGACACTGCAATCCCGGTTCAGCTACAGCATTTTTCTGACCACCTATCACGAGTTGGCGTTGACAGCGCAGCAAAAAGATCAGCTCAGAAAAGGCATGATCGTTGCTATCGGCCAGGAGAGATACCGTTTTTACAAACAAGTCGGAAACACCCGGATGGTCATCGGAAAAGATCCTTTTGCCGGGATGGAAGCCATTGTGGCCAGCTGGGATTACAGACTCTTTTTATGGGGTTTCAGCCTTGCCTTCACAGCCCTGATTACCGTGGCTTGGATCACGCCCTACTGGCGCAAGCTGCGCCGAATCAGTTCCGCCGCCCTGGCCTTTGGCAACGGAGATTTCAACATTCGTGCGGAGATTTCAAATCGATCCGCCCTCAGGCCCATGGCCGACGCGTTCAATACCATGGCCGATCGCATCCAGCAGTTGATCCGATCCCACAAGGAGCTCACCAATGCCGTCTCCCATGAACTTCGCACCCCCATCGCGCGCATGCGGTTCAGCCTGGAAATGCTGAAAACAGCGACGGCACCTGAAAAGCGACACCACTATGGCCAGGAGCTGAGAACCGACATCAACGAACTGAAGGCCCTGTCCGCCGAGCTGCTCACCCTTGCGCGACTGGATCGCGAAAAACCCGATCTTCATTTTGTCAAAGATAACATTGAATTGTGGCTTTCCCGGCTGGTTGCGGATTTTCTTGCCAATGGCCGCTCCATTGACTGCCGGCTTCGAGTGTCACTGCCCCCAGGCAGTTGCTGTGCCCGGTTTGAACCCAGATACCTGGCCAGATCCCTGGACAACCTCATTCAAAACGCCCTGCGATATGCTCGTGGACAACTGCAGATCATCGTTGAAAAACAAAAAACGGATTGCTGCATTCACATTGACGACGATGGCCCGGGTGTCCCTGAAAATGATTGGGGAAACGTCTTCAAACCCTTCACCCGCCTGGATGGCAGCCGAAACCGGGATTCAGGAGGCTACGGACTCGGGTTGGCCATTGTCGCTCAGATAGCGGTATGGCACAACGGAACGATCAGCGTCTCCCGATCGCCGATGGGCGGTGCCCGCTTTACTTTTCGCTGGCCGGGTTTTGCCCGGCAGTAAGTGGCATCAAGGGGCTTGAAATGAAACAGACTTTTTGGAGCTTTTTTATTTTCCTGGTCATTTTGCATTTCCTTGTCCATTGTTGTTTCGTTCCTTTGGGCGCACATATCCAATCTTTGTTTTTTCACAATCGATTTTCCCAAGAATGGCGCAACATAGCCACAGGGGTGTATGATCTCATGGAACAGGATCTGCTGCAGTTGCCCCGGGAACAATGGGGGGATCGAATCAAATCATTGCAAAGCCGGTTCGGCTACAGAATTTTTCTGACCACCTATGGGGAATTGAAACTGGAGCCGTGGCAAAAAGACCAGCTTCAAAAGGGCATGATCGTAAGTGCCGGTAAAACCCTATTCTTCTACAAACAGGTCGGAAACAGCCGGATACTGATTGGAAAGGGGCCATTTTCTGACTTCCAATCATCCCCCTGGGATTTCTGGGACCTTTATCTTTGTTACTGGTGTACAACCCTTCCTTTCCTGGCGCTGATCGCCGTTGCCTGGATCATCCCCTACGGCCGCAAACTACGCCGAATCAGTTCCACGGCAATAGCCTTTGGCAACGGAGATTTCAACATCCGCGCCAGCCTTTCAAAACGTTCCTCTTTGCGCCCCATGGCCGACGCGTTCAATACCATGGCCGACCGCATCCAGCAGTTGATCCGGTCCCATAAGGCGTTCACCCGTGAGATTTCCCGAGAACTCAGCCCTCCCATTGACCGCATGCTGATCGACCTGGAGATGCTGGAATCGGCTAAAACGCCAGAAAAACAGGGCCACTATGGCCGGGAGCTGGCGATCGACATCAATGCAATGGAGGCGATGGTGGCAGGGCTGCTCGATCTGGCACGGCTGGACCGTGAAAAACCGGATTTTCGGTTTGCTGAGGAAGATCTTGAATCCTGGTTGCCCCAGGTGATTTCGGCATCAGTTCCCGACAACAGTCCCATTGACTGCAGGCTGTCGGTATCCCTGCCCCCAGACAGTTGTCCTGCCCGGTTCGAGCCTGGATACCTGGCCAGAGCCATGGATGACCTGATTCAAAACACCCTCCGGCATACCTGCAAACAACTTCAGATCCTTGTTGAACAACAAGAGGCGGATTGTTGCATTCACATCGACGACGACGGCCCGGGGATCCCTGAAAAAGATAGGAAAAAGATCTTCGAACCTTTCACCCGACTGGATATCAGCAGAAACCGGACTTCAAGTGGCTACGGACTCGGAGTGGCTATTGCCGCCAAAATAGCGGCATGGCACAACGGCACCATAGATGTCGGCCGATCCCCCCTGGGTGGCGCCCGGTTTACCTTCCGCTGGCCGGCATTTGACCGGAAATAAAAACAGATGCTCACGCATCGATCATCAGGGGGATCGTGTATGAAGGGCCGCCAATGTTTCAGCCCGATGGTGGTGTTCTTCTTCGGTCAGGCGTTCCGGCTTCAGCAGGATAGCATCCGGGGGCAAAGGACTGGCATGGTGATGGCGCTGATGAAGATAATAGGAATATCCTTCAGGCATTCGCTTGATTTGAATGCACTGTATACCTCAAAGCCATTCATCCCCGGCATGTTGATGTCGAGCAAAATATACTTTAACTTATTGATTTTGTGGTGCCCCCGGCAGGAATCGAACCTGCGGCCAACAGATTAGGAATCTGCTGCTCTATCCCCTGAGCTACGGAGGCTTGCTGTGGGTTATTCAATAAACAATTTTTGGCCGGGATAAATTTTGCTGCGCGGTGTGAGTTGATTGATCGTGAGCAGCCGATCCAGTTCCATGTTGTGTTTCAGCGCTATTGTATAGGGGCTGTCTCCGTTTTTCACGGAATAGGTGCTCAATTGATTTTTGTCGGGCAGCGGTTCCGGCTTGAATCCGGGAATTTTAAGGGTCTGGCCGATGACCAGGTGGTTGGATTTCAAGTGGTTCAGGGTTTTGATATTTTGAACCGTGGTGTCGTATCGTTTGGCGATGTTCCAGAGCGAGTCGCCCCTGCGCACCCGATGGCGTCCGGAAGAGGGCTGGGTTGCCGGCTGGGAGGATGCTTGTTTGACAACCGCATATCCGCGTTTGGGTATCTTCAGTGTTTTTCCGGCACGGATCATGGTGCTGCGCATGTTGTTGGCGCGCATAATGGCACGCACACTGGTGCGATATCGCCTGGCAATCGTGGACAAGGTTTGGCCTGATCGCACGCGGTGGTATACAATGGCGCGTTGGGGCAACTGACTGACCGGCAATGAGTCCAGATCGGCCTGTAGGTTTTCCGCGACGCCTTTGGGCGCGCGCAAAACGTAGGCTTCCGGGGGCGTCAACTGGTAGCGCAGTTCAGGGTTCAGCGCTTCAAGCGTGGCGCGCGCCACGCCGATGGCTTTACCAATATCTTTCAGGTGCACCTGGCGATTGATTTCAAGGGTGTCGAAATCAAGGGGTGGATCGGCGGTAAACGCTTCAAATCCGTATTTTTGCGGATTTTTAATGATGTGCACGGTTGCGAAGAACCGTGGTACATAGCGGGCTGTCTCTAAAGGCAAGCGTTGGTAGAGATCCCAAAAGTTGTCCAGATAGTTGACATTTTGGGTCCGAATAACTCGCAAAACGCGACCCTCGCCGCAATTGTAGGCCGCCAGAACCGTGGCCCAATCTCCGAAAATGCTGTGGAGCTCTTTAAGGTAGGCAATGGCTGCATCCGTTGATTTAATGAAATCCATCCGTTCGTCAATGAATCGATTGCGCTTTAACCCGAATTTAGATCCGGTGGACGGGACGAATTGCCATAACCCCAGCGCCCG
>JBFFHG010000166.1:0-6787 GCA_041557055.1 Desulfosarcinaceae bacterium | reverse complement strand
TACCATTCAACCAAAATAAACACCATAAAAAATGGAGCTGAAATAAATCATTTGCAATACCGCTGAATCGGATAGTTTGACCCGATCCGGACGATATTATTTCAACCGGCGGAATACCATCGCTAAAACTTAAGACGATTTATTATTTAATAGGCCTTGGCAAACACCACCCGCCCGGTGCTGGGCGCCCCGCAGCAAATGCACCGGCCCGTCTCTTTTTCCATGTCAAAGGGCAGACAACGAACGGTCACCGTCAAATCCTCTTTGATTTTCGCCTCACAGGTTTCGCTGCCGCACCAGTGACTCAGGGCGAAACCACCGTGAATTTCGGGCTTATCCTTGTTTTGAGGCGTAAAAAAAGCATCGAAATCCCCCTTGTCGTCGATGGTGCGGGTGTGTGCCCGGCGATGGGCCAGGGCCCGCTCGAACAGGGTGGCCTGAATCTCATCCAGAATGGTTTCCACCTGATCAATGAACTGCCGCCGCAAAACGGCTGTTTTGTCCCTATGGCCCTTGTCCCGCCGCCCCACGAAGAGGGCGTCGTTGGCCATATCCCGGGGACCGATCTCAATCCGAATCGGCACCCCTTTCCTGATCCACTCCCAGCCCCGGGCGCCGCCGATGTCGCGGTCATCGATCTCCACCACCAGATTGCGATGATGGTACATCTTCTCCCGCAGGGCCAGGGCCAGCGCATCACAATAGGCCATCACCGGCTGCCGGTCTTCGGGTTTATGAACGATGGGCAGCAACACCACATGGGTAGGCGCCACCTTGGGCGGCATGGCCAATCCGTCATCGTCGCCATGGGTCATGATCAAGCCGCCGATAAGACGGGTGGACGCCCCCCAGGAGGTGGTCCAGGCAAAGTCCTCGGTTTCATCGGCGGTCTGGAAACGGATATTGGAAGCTTTGGCAAAATTCTGCCCTAAGAAATGGGAGGTGCCGGCCTGCAGGGCCTTGCGATCCTGCATCAGGGCCTCGATGCACTGGGTATCCACGGCGCCGGGAAAACGTTCGGCCGGCGACTTGCTGCCCTTGATCACCGGCATGGCCAGATACTCTTCCGCCATGCGGGCGTAGACATCCAGCATCAGGGCGGTGCGCTGCCGGGCCTCTTCGGCGGAAACATGGGCGGTGTGGCCCTCCTGCCACAAGAACTCGCTGGTGCGCAAAAATATCCGGGTGCGCATCTCCCAGCGCACCACATTGGCCCACTGGTTGATAAGCAGCGGCAGATCTCGATAGCTGCTCACCCATCGGGAAAAAGAGTCTCCGATGATTGTCTCGGAGGTGGGGCGTATAACCAAAGGTTCGGTAAGTTCGCCGCCGGGCACCAAGCCGCCATTGGGTCCCTTTTCCAAGCGATGGTGGGTCACCACGGCGCACTCTTTGGCAAAGCCCTCCACATGCTCGGCCTCCTTTTCCATAAAGCTCAAAGGAATAAACAGGGGGAAGTAGGCGTTCTTGACGCCGGTGGCCTTGAACATGGTATCCATCTCACGCTGAATATTCTCCCACAGGGTATAGCCCCAGGGCTTGATCACCATGCATCCGCGCACCGGCGAGCGCTCCGCCATGTCTGCGGCTTTAACCACCTGTTGATACCACTCCGGATAATCCTCCGCACGCGTGGGCGTAATGGCTGTTTTTACTTTTTTCGTCATGGGTTCCAGCTATCCTTTCTAAACGGCATAATCGAATTCAATTTTTCAGATCCGCATCCGCCACTCATACCCGGATTTTAACATTAAAGGACCCGGGCAAAACATATCACGGCACTTTTCCCCGGCCGGAATAACCATGTTATGTATGATTGACATTGTTCTCCCGCTCCCAGAGCGCCACCTCTTCCAGAAGGGTCTCCACCAGCTTCTCCTGGGGCACCTTGCGCACCACTTTGCCGCGTCTGAAAAGAATCCCCTGGTCAACGCCGCCGGCAATGCCGATATCCGCCTCCCGGGCTTCACCGGGGCCGTTCACCACGCACCCCATAATGGCTATTTTGACAGGCACCGGCCGGGTGAGCAGGGCCCTTTCCACCGCCTCCACGACGCTGAAAAGATCGTAGCCGCACCGGCCGCAAGTGGGGCAGGCGATGATCTCCGGTCCATGTTGGCGAAGCCCCAGGGCCTTCAAGATCTCAAAGCCCACCCGGACCTCCTCCACCGGATCACGGGTCAGCGAAACCCGCAGGGTATCGCCGATCCCTTCGGCCAGCAGCATGCCGATACCCAGCGCCGACTTCACCGTTCCCGCATAGAGCGACCCGGCTTCGGTCACCCCCAGGTGCAGCGGATAATCCGTCCTGGCGGCCAGCAGGCGGTAAGCCGCCACCGTTCGCGGCACATCCGAGGCCTTGATGGAGATTTTGACCTGGTCGAAACCCGCCGCTTCCAGCAGGGCCGCATGGCGCAACGCACTCGCCACCATGGCCGGGGCCGTAGCCCCCTTATGGGTTTTCAAAAGATCCTTTTCCAGTGATCCGGCGTTGACGCCGATACGAATGGGCAGGTCACGATCCCTGGCCGCCGCCACCACCTTGCGCACCCTGTCACGGCCGCCGATATTACCGGGGTTGATGCGCAGCCCGTCGGCGCCGTTGCAAGCCGCGACGACCGCCAGATGATAATCGAAATGGATATCGGCAACCAGGGGAATCTTGATTTGAGCCTTGATGGCGGCAATGGCCCGGGCGGACGCCTCATCCGGTACAGCCACCCGCACGATCTCGCACCCGGCGGCTTCCAGACGCTGAATCTGTGCCACGGTGGCCGCCACATCCCGGGTGGGGGTATTGGTCATGGACTGCACCGTGACAGGCGCCCCACTCCCGATCCGAATGCCGCCCAGATTGATCTGACGCGTGCTATGGCGTTTGATTTCCCAACTCATAGCCCCGATCTATACTGAATTTGGCGCTTAAATACAATTGGGATGTGTTCAAGCACCTGCAAACACCATTTGCATCGCTTATCGAAAAACAAACAGGGAGATGCAACAGCTTTCAATACTGTAGACATCTCCCTGCTGAAACATGGGTTTTAGTTCACCTTAAACCCGGTGAATTTCGATTATCCCTTCTTCAACTTCTTACGGCCCACACCAGCCAGACCGATCAGACCGGCGCCCAGCAACAGCATGGTGGCGGGTTCGGGAACAGGGGCCGCCACAGCAAAATCCTGATCTTCCCCTAAGCTTGCGATGGTTTCCATCGAAGCCCCCAGAAATATATGGTTGGGGTCAGCGGCTTGAAGGTTGTAGCGCAGATCAAAACCAACGTATGAAGGCAAATCGTAATCGGTAATAGTGAATGTTATGCCGTCAAAGTAGTTCCAAGCCCGGGCGTAAAATTCAATCCCACTGTCATTTTCATCCAAAACCAAATCATCGGAATCCCAGGATAGGGTAAGGAAATCGTTGGTGAAAGCATTTTCCAGAGCAATCAGTCCGCCAAATTTATCGGTGGACTGCCCATAGCCACCTGTCCAGGCCAGGGTCCATGTCATCCGGCTTTCATCCCCGGTCCACAGAAAATAAGCGGGACCGGTTCCTTCAGTCTCCCAATAGTTTTGCATTACGGTGAGCATCTCGCTCTCTGTTGCAGCAAGGTCGGATGGGTTGACAACCCCCCATTCACTGGGCAGCGCCAACGCATTGTTTATAAAAAAACCAACACATAACAAGCCGACAAGCATAATTTTTATTAATTTTTTGTTCATGTAAAGTTCCTTTCTGATTCTTCCAAACCCAAATTCAGTTAACGTTCCGCATCATTTCAAACGTTCGGCATCATCTACCATCTTACTTAGATTCTATTTTTTTCAGTTTTGTAAGCCTTTTGATGAAAACCAAACCACATTTTCAATCTTCGGGATGAACAATAAGCAACCAGTGTGCCACCACCGGAACCATTAGACACAATAATATTTTTTAATTGTTATAACAGAATATTACAGATACAACAGCCCGCTCGGAAACAAAATTTTGAACAGACGGAACCTTAGGTATTATGTGTAAAGCAAGAGTTACTTACACATAAATCAGGTAACCGATTACACAATGCCGCAGGCGATTTGTAAATCGTGCCCATCCATGCCTTGGCCGGCACAATCTTTGTTCAGACGCCAGTGGTCCAGGTGAGATTGGATCTGATACTGGCGGTGGAATCGTCACCGCCACCGCAGTATGGAATCATCGGCCACCGGACGGCCGCTTGCCTTTTCTATCACCCGGCCCTTGTGTGGCCCGTGCGCGCAGGCCTGCAGAACAACAACAACGCCCGCTATATGAACAATCATTTTGATAATGTCAGTCAGCATTTTCCCTCCCATGCATCTTTGCCCGTGGTATTTGGCGACAACATCCGGCAATCCTGTCAATTGCAGCCCGCCTAATACCGGTATATTTTCCAAAGCCCTTTCTCGCTGCAGTCAAAATAGATGTGATACGTGATGCTGTACTGCTGTCCCTGGTGGATCTCATCGCGCCGGGGTACTTGGCCAGCCCGTCCTCGATGCTGATCAGCTCGATGGCCTGCATCTCCCGGGCCACCTGGGGCAACTGATCCCCCAGGGCCGTGAAGATGGCCTGGTAATCATCCCGCGTGTCGCTGCTGTAGCAGCTCAGCGCCCCGTCAACATCCCCGGCCGCCAGGCATGCCTTCATGGCGTTTCACTTGGCCTGCAACAGGCTGTCCAATGCGTCGCGATCCCATACCTGCACCGCGGCCGTATCGGTATAGGTCTTGTTTTGCTCGTCCCGGGCCTGCACAGTGATAAAGTATAAGCCCGGGCCGGTCAACTCAATGTCATAGGACTCGGTGCCGTTCTCGATGATTGTCGGCGCCTGCGGGCCGCTGACGTTCACGGATGATGCCTGCAGGGCTGCAGCCGGGCTTATGGTCAGGGCGGCTTCAAAAGGCGCCAGCCCGGAAAGGTGGCGCTCTCGCCCGATATCAACGCTTCAGGGCTCACTGATATTGTTGCGGCCGGTGGATAATAGACCATCAGCTCAACACGGGTGGTTGCGGTGCCAGCTTCGCTTTCCGCGGTGAGGGTATAGGTGGTGGGTGCTGTGGGGGACACGGTCAGCGAACCGTTGAGATCGACTTTCCCGATACCCGGTTCGATGGCGCAGGTCTCGGCATGGGTGCTGCTCCAGGTCAATTCGGCCGACTGGCCTGAAACAATCGCTTGCGGCGCAACCGAGATCCCGGCGGTCGGCGCCGGAACGTCCTGAACGACTGTAATGGTCAGATGTGGCCAGTGAGGTTCCGTCGGGTGCGGCCCGAAACCGCACCAGGCCCACAATCTGGCCGGAGCGTGGCACATCCAACGGAAGATTCGCTTGAACGCATCGGCATGTGTAAAGGGCTTCTTATGAAAACCGGGTGTGTGATGACTGTGGGAATTGCTTCTCAACTCGACCTTTAAGGTGTTTTCCCCGTGCAACACGATATCGGCCGACAGGTTGGCCGCGTGTTGATTAAAATCTCTGGGACTGAACAACTGGATGCCGTTTAGGGTTATCCTAGCGCTGCTGATGCGATTCGCGGGTTTAAATAATCGGCCCGCATCAAAATTACGATAAGTGGTTTCAAAAAAATGAGAGGGCATCTATAGAAAATGACCGCATTGCCGAAAACGATTTTTTGACAAGCAGTTTACTGCCTTATGCTTCACAACAAATTCCCGCGCCCCTCAAATAAACGGGGCTGATCGCAAACAAAAAAAGAGCGATACCCAATAAATGAGCTTCAATTTATTTCACCCTGTAGCTGCACTTATACGGGCACCGGACCGCCGTCCAAAGCGCGCGGTCAGCAGATTTCAGGCGGGTGCCCGGCTGAGGCCAACTGCAAAACCGGATTTACTTTAATTTCCATTTTTATGTTGACAACAAACAGATCAATATGCAAATTGGATGACAGTTAAAAATCTTCTCAATAAAAATTTGCAAAAGGAAAATATCTTCTCAATTTTCGAATGACTGTGACAGCTCCCGCTGTATGACCGAAAACCAGATCACTTCTTCAGATCCTCGCAGTAAAATTGCACCTGAACATCGCCGCTGTTCAAATCTTTGCTGAGAAGTTTTTTACTCACTCGAGCTTATAACCGATAAAAAGAGCATTCTCGTTATGCCGGGTATAATACTTGTCTGTATTCCGCTTTGGACCGGAATGCCGGCATCAGGTTTATTGACCGGTATTCAGCCGTAAATACTCTTACAAAAATCGGAAAAGTTCTACGCAAGCTGTGGCTGGCCGATGGCCTTGAACAGGCTATCCACCAAAACCGCTTGCCAAAGCATGCCCTCGCATGCGCGACAGAGACTGTCTTACACATGAGATAAGGGCCAAGAGATCCGTTCGCCGTCATCAAGGCCATTGTTCCATGTGACAGATTCAACACATTCAATCAGACAGACAGTTGGAGGTTATGATGATAAAACTGTCAATGGATAAATTTGAAAGAGCCGCCTTGTGGCGACAGAGGTTATTCGAAGCTGAGTCCGGCATGACCAACTATCTGTTGCGAATTCATGCAAACACATTTTTGGATGAGTGGATGTGTATCCGGTGCAAGATATTTTCCGGATTGGCTGAGATTAAACCAAGCAATGAGGATAGTTGGAAACAGGCCTTCTTCCGCAGTCAGGCGCTGCTTGAAAAGTTCATAATCGGTTCATTTGGAGAGGAGGCCATGACCGATTGGTCTCTTGCCAGTTCTGAAATCTATGCCCTCATCGACAACGATGAGGTCTCCAACCCGTTGTCACCAAT
>JBFFHG010000165.1:0-6811 GCA_041557055.1 Desulfosarcinaceae bacterium | reverse complement strand
TACGTTATTTTTTACGTTGACACAATTAATAACGTAGTGTTATTAGCTCCACTAAACATATCAAACTCTTCAACCCACAACCAAAAAGGAGACCCTATGGCCAACTACCAAAGAAACACCCCTTCCAGGCAAAAAAACGTCACCTATGAAATCGGCCGGTACAATGAAAGCAATTCCATCCTTTTGACCCCCGACATCAAGTTTGAAGCCGCAGCCGGGCTGTACAGCCCGGTTGTAGAGGCGGTGACCATTTCAACAAATCCGGACGACAAGGAAGTATACATCAGCAACGGCAAACTTCGCCTGCACTCAAAAGCGCTCGAACGTATCGGCGTTGCCGCCAACGTGGTGTGGGATGTGGCCAACTGCGGTCCTATTCATCTGATTCCAGGCAAAGAATGCACCTACCGGGCCTGCGGCGGCATCCAAAAGGCTGACGGCAAAATTGAGATGATCAGCCAGTATTTTGAATACAACATGCAGGTCGTCCGCGACGATCTGGAAAAACAATACGAAAACGACAAGGCCAAGGACTGGAAAATCGACCGTGACTTCCGCCAGAAACGAAAGTTCATGGTCCCTTACTGCGAATCCATGGCCCGTGCCCGCGTCATCCGCAAGCTGTTAAACATTAAACAAGAGTACACGACCGAAGAGCTTCAAAAGCCGTTTGTCATGGTTCGCTTCCAACTTAATATCGACTACTCCGACCCGCAAATTAAGCTTTTAGCCGCAAAAGCCCATATTATGGCCTCTGCCGGCCTGTTCGGGCAGGCCAAACAACTTGACGCCCCTGCCCCGCCTGTGCTGCTGCACCACGAAAAACAGATCATTGACGGCCACCAGGCAGATGCCGAAGATGTCGCTCAAGACCGGAGGCCGCCCATGCCTGAGCCTCCCCAGGCCGGCCAACCCATGACCATGGCGTTTTTTAACGGCCTTCAACGCGACGACCAGATCAGCGAAATAGAAAAGCTGATCAAGCGCAAAGGATACGACACCAGCCGCCTTGCAATGCCCGTCTCTCAGTTTCCCGACAACCACATTGTCGGCTTTTTCAAAACCCTCGTATCAATGCCGGATATGTCGGCCAACCCGTATTAGGAGGCTATCATGCCAGCAATAGAAATTTGGAATCATCATACAGGATACCACCAGGCAGTTAACGATGTTCTAAGCCAGGCCATCGAACAAGATCTTGCCCTTCTCGATAATCTTTTTGGGCGCGCAGAGCTGCCGTATGCAGCAACCGAAGAGCAGGTAAAGCAAGAGGCCCTGCGCCAGCTTGAGATTGAATGGCGCTGCGAGCGTAACCACCTGGCCGAGTGCATGGTTGCTGCCTACGCATGGTCCTTGGAAAGAGCCAGCCGATGAAGTCGCATCATCCGCCCATCATCGGGTCCTGCGTTCAATATTGTCCATCCTGTGGCGCCCCCATGAGTTCGGCAGGCATTTACAGCGACTTTTGCCGCCAATGCAATCCGCGCCCGGGGGTTCCGCCCCATACCCTTGTATCGCGCTTTTGCAACCGCGCCTATGAACTGCTCTACAAAAAAAGGAGAACCAGCCATGTCTATCACTAATCTGAAAATATTGCATTTTGCCGACACCCACCTGGACGGTGTCAACTACGATGAAAAAGAGGTCTGCCTGGGCGCTGTCGCAGATGCCGCCCTGTCCGAACAACCCGACCTGATCGTATTTGCCGGCGACGCCTTTCACTCACATGACGTTCGCGCAGAGTCCCAGGCCGTAGCCTTGTTTTGCCGGACCATCAAACAACTATCCGCCGCGGCCCCGGTGGCCGTCTTGACGGGGACCGCCAGCCACGACGGCGGCACGCCCCGGCTGTTCAACCATTTCCACGACAGCCGCCGAGTGCTTGTCAGCGATTACCCCGAACAGATCTTTTTGTTCAACGGCGGACTGTACCGCACCCGGCCGCCGGTCCTTTTCGACGCTGTGATTTCAATGTGCCCGCCGCCCACCAAGCAGTTTTTGGACACCTCAAACATGTCCATCGAACAATCCAGCCAAGCCGTCAGCCAGGCCATGAACGCCCTTTTTACCGGCTTCCAGGCCGCCGCCGTTGATTTTGACTGCCCCCACATCCTTGTGGGCCATTTCAATGTGTCCGGGGCCATGATCAGCCCCACCCAAATGCTTATCGGCAAGGACATCGAAGTGTCCCGCGCCCAACTCGAACTTTGCGGCGCGGACCTTGTGTGCCTCGGCCACATTCATAAAGCCCAACAGATTGGCGACTCGAATATCTTCTTTTGCGGTTCAACCCAATCCAACACATGGGGGGAACTGGATGACAAGGGATTTTACATCCACGACCTGCACCGGCAAGACGGAGTGTGGAAGCGCGAAACGTCGCGCTTCATCAAGACCCCCTCCCGCAAGCGGATCTGGATCAAGCACGATTTTACGGCCGTAAACCGCGACAATGTAATAGATATAGACAATATCATCTGTTGCCACCCCCGGAAAGACTATGCCGGCGCCGTGGTTCGCGTTGACCTCAAGTGCTACAAAGACCAACTTGCCCAAGTGCCCGCGGCCTCAGAAATCAACACATTTTTTGAAAGCGCCGGCGCCCGCCGGATCGAGGTAAACATCACCAAGATCGCCCGCGAGACCGTGCGAAGCCAAGCGGTCGTCAAAGCGGCCACACTGGCCGACAAGATCAAGGTGATGGCGTCATTACGCCAAGAAACCCTTTCTGACAGAATTATCGAAAAGGCCAACGACCTTGAAAAGTGGTCCCCCGAAGAACTCAAGCAACAATGGGAATCATATACCACTGACATTCAACTCAGGGCCGAGGCCCTGGAAAAGGAGGCACCCTGTGAAAATTGAATATCTCAAACTTCGAGGATTTATAGGCATAAAAGACCGCATGGGTCTGGATGAAATCGAGATCGACTTTTCGACACTATCCGGATTAACGGCATTTGCGGGCCCCAACGGCATGGGCAAAACCACTGTGCTTGAAAACCTGCACCCCTTTCGCACCTTGGTATCCAGGTCCGGCGCGCTTCAACACCATGTCTTTTTGCGCGACGCATTCAGGGACCTGCGCTTCACCCACCACGGCCACCACTACCGGTGCCTGATCAACATCGACAGCCATACCGGCAAACAGGATTGCTTCATTTACAAGGATCACGCCCAGGCCTCGCAGGTGGACGGCAAAACCGCCAACTATGACCGCTACATTGAAAAGCTGTTCGGTTCCTCCAACCTGTACTTCAACTCCGTGTTCTGCGCCCAGGGCTCGGACAAGCTATCGGATATGACCACCGGCGATCTGAAAGCCCTGTTCGCTGAGTTTCTCCAGCTCGACAAGCTGGTGCAGTGGGAAAAAACCGCCAAGGAGATCAGGGATAGCTGCAGCTCCAAATGCACAACATTGGAACGCAAGATCCTTGATTTGGACGAACAACTACAATCAACGGATAAAATGGTGGAAGAGCAGCTTGCCCATATTACCGGACTGCTTAGTCGGCTTAAAGAGGAAAGCAAACTGCTTTCATCCCGCTCTTCCAGGATAGACACCAAAATTGCCGAGTTGAAAAAAAGCGAAGAGATCAATGCCGTCATCTACCAGCAAATCCAAAGCCTCAACCAAAGGATAAAAGGCTACCAGGACGAGCTGGCCGTCATGAACCAGACCTACCTCGGGCAGCAGGCCGACAGAAAGGATGAAAGCCGGCGGCTGAAAAAGAAAATGGCCGCCGCCGAAGGGTTGATCGACGAAAAGCCGGCGATCCTGTCACGCCTGGAACAGACCCAGGTATGGGCGGCGCAAAAAGACGAGCTGGCCGGAAACCTGGCAAAGGCCGAAGCTGAACTTGGATCGCACATCGACCAAATCATGGCCGTCCAGGCGGACGATATTGAACGTGAAAGCCAGTATCGGAAAGATTGCGATGCCTTAAGAGCCAAAAAAGACGGTTTGCAAGTCGAGATCGACACCCTCAACAGGGAAGTGTCAGAGCTGAACGCCCGTGTCAGGGAGGCCGAAACAGATCCCCGCTTTTTTCAACTCAAAAGCCAAATAGCGGCCTGCCATGAAAAGATGGCCGACCTTGACCTCAGAGACCCCGCCTGCCAGTCCACCACCTGTGCTTTTATCGTCGGGGCCCTCAAGGCCCAAAAGCAGAAACCGATCCTGGAAGCCCAACTCAAACAGGTCACGGAAGAAAACAAAGCCGCCATTGCCACGGCCGCAGAAAAAATCAACCAAATCAAGACGGCTGAAAAAGAAAAAGCAGCGGCCATCAATGACCTTACGGCCCGAATGTCCAAGCGCGCCCAAATCAACAACGAACACGCCGACAGCAACAAGGCGAGGCTTGAGGCCATTACCGCCCAACGCTGCCAGGCCGACGCCGCTGTAAAAGAGCTCAAGACGGCTTTGGACGCCGCCCAAACAAGCGCCCAGGGCATCCCGGCACTGAACGCCAAACTATCGGAAATCCAACAGGCCCAAGATCAGTTGAACGAGCTGGCGGCGGATGTGGTCAAACTTGAAACCAGCGCCAGAAGAGCCTGCCAGGTTCACGCCGCAATCGTCCAACGGTATCAGGCAACGATAGCGTCGGCGCAAAAAGAGATCCAGGAGCTGAACCAAAAGATCGTCAAGGACGCCGCCGGCGCCATCACAACCCTGCTCCAAGAAAAGCGGAAGATAACCGGGCGCATCCCTGAAAACCAAAAAGAGCTTGAAGCCGCCCACACCAAAGCCGGCGAAATACAGGCCGCCCAGGACAGAACCGCGCAGCAAAAGGCCCGCCTTGAAAAACTGAAGGAAGCACATGGCCAGTTGTTCAAGATGTCCAATGAGTGGGACTATCTGCGCGCCGCATGCTCTAAAGACGGCCTGCGGGCGCTGGAGATCGACAGTGTGGCCCCCACGGTATCAAAAGATGCCAATGATCTGCTCTTCAACGCTTTCGGCCCCCAGGACCCGGTAAAACTTCGCACCCAGGACCCTGAGACCGGCAGGGAGTGCCTCGACATCTTGATAGAGCGCTCCGACGGCACCGAGGTCATGCTCGACAATCTGTCAGGCGGTCAGAAGGTCTGGTATCTCAAAGCCCTTCGGCTGGCCCTGACCCTCATGTCCAAAAACAAAACCGGCTGCCGGATCAACACCGCCATGGTGGACGAAGAAGACGGCGCCCTGGATGACGATAACGCCAAAAACTTCATCGGCATGTACCGTTGCTTCATGGATACCGGAAAATTCGAGGACTGCTTCTATATCAGCCACAAGTCCGGTTGCGTGCAGATGGCCGACAACATTGTGGCCTTCGGCCCCGGCGGCGTCACTATCAATTAAAGGAGACCATTGATGCAGCTTAGAAAACACCAAGCCCAAACCCTGGAAGTCTGTAACCGGATCGTTGCCGGGGCCCCTGCCCGCGATGTGTTCGGGCTCGTCACCCCAGGGGGCGGAAAATCGTTGATGCCGATCATCGCCGCCAAGACGCTGATCGGCGCGGGCCTGGCCGATGCCATCTGTTGGGTGGTTCCGCGAAACTCTCTTCAGCACCAGGCTGAAAGCAACTTTGTGGACCCGTTTTTCAGAAAGGCGCTCAATCATCGGCTCGCCATTCGAACGAGCACCAACGAGCCCGACCCCTGCCGGGGCCTGGACGGCTTTGTAACCACCTACCAGGCGTTGGGAATCGATTACCAGCGCACCGCCCTGGAGGATTTTAAAAGGCGGCGCTACATCCTCTTTCTCGACGAGTTTCATCACTGCGAGGAATACGACGCCTGGCATAAAGCCATCGCCCCCCTTGTGGGGGCGGCGGCCTTCAGGTTCTTTGTCACCGGCACCCTGGAGCGCGGCAATGCAAAGCGCATCGCCTGGGTGCCCTATCGCATCCAAAAAGCGACCCCGGAATTTGTCGAGCAGACCCCTGACCTTGACAGCGACACGCCGGAGCGTTTTGTGATCCGTTATACCCGCTCAGACGCCTTGGCCCAGCAAGCCATTCTGCCCATCCATTTCTTCTTTAATGACGCCAAAGTCAAATGGATGACCAATACCGGCCACATCGTTCACTACGAGTCGCTGCAGGGCATTGACCAAGGTGACCACACGGCCGCTTTGTATACAGCGCTTTCAACGGATTATGCCGACGAGCTGCTCGATTACTGTACCGGCCACTGGCTCAAGTACAAAACAACCATGAATGCCTTGGCAAAGATGCTGGTGGTAACCTCATCTTACGAGCTGGCCCGGCGGGCGGTCAATTACCTTTCGAATAAATGGGGCGCCCACAGTTCAGAGATCGCCACCAGCCACAACCCGGAACACGCCGCAAAATCGATCCAGCGTTTCAAGGCCGGATCCATCGATATCCTGGTGACCATTGCCATGGCTTATGAGGGATTGGACGTCCCTGCGGTCTCTCACATCGCCTGCCTGACCCACATCCGCTCAACCCCGTGGATCGAACAGATGCTGGCAAGAGCTGTTCGCGTCAACCGCGATCCCCAGGCCGGACCGTACCAAAGCCAAATCGCCTATGTGTTCGCCCCCCATGACGATCTTTTTATGGAGGTCGTGTCAAAAATCGAAAAAGAGCAGGCCCCGGCCGTGCGGCAAATGAGCGCGCCCGAGCAACTGAACTTGTTTGACAGTTCTGATGCCGACGCACAACCCCAGGGCGCCGGCGGCATGCCGGCCTTTATCCCCCTGGAGGGCTGCATCACCAGACGCCTGGAGCTGTTCAACGGCCCCAAGCCGGCGCCTGTTTTTTCTCCAGAGACCCCAAGCGACATCGAG
>JBFFHG010000164.1:0-6817 GCA_041557055.1 Desulfosarcinaceae bacterium | reverse complement strand
ATCGCCGGCGCCGTGGGTTTCTCCGTACGCGAGAACAAAGTCTACATCATCAAATGTAAAACCATGATGGTCGCCTGCGGCGGCGCTGTAAACATCTATCAGCCCCGTTCGGTTGGTGAGGGCAAGGGCCGTGCCTGGTATCCTGTCTGGAACGCCGGCTCCACCTACACCATGTGCATGAAGGTCGGTGCCGAACTGAGCATGATGGAAAACCGTTTCACCCCGGCCCGTTTCAAAGACGGTTACGGCCCGGTCGGTGCCTGGTTCCTGCTGTTCAAGGCCAAAACCCTCAACGGTCTCGGTGAAAACTTTGCCGCCAGCGACGCCGCCAAGAAAGAGCTGGAAAGATACGCGCCGTACGGCACCGCCGCCATCACCCCGACCTGTCTGCGTAACCACCTGATGCTGTTTGAAATGAAGGAAGGCCGCGGCCCCATCATTATGGACACTGTCACCGCTTTGGCCGCCCTGGGCGCCACCATGGACAAGAAAGAGCTCAAGCACCTGGAGTCAGAAGCTTGGGAAGACTTCCTCGACATGACCTGCGGTCAGGCCAACCTGTGGTGTGCTCAGAACTGCGAACCGGAGAAGAAAAACTCCGAAGTTATGCCGACCGAACCCTATCTGCTGGGTTCCCATTCCGGCTGCTGCGGTCTGTGGACCTCCGGTCCGGACCTCGACTGGGTGCCTGACGCTTACAAAATCAAAACCCGTAACGGCAAAGTTTACAACCGCATGACCACGGTCGAAGGTCTGTTCACTTCCGGTGACGGTGTGGGCTGCTCCGGTCACAAATTCTCTTCCGGTTCCCACGCCGAAGGCCGCATCGTTGCAAAACAGATGGTTCGCTATGCCAAGGACTTCGCCGATTTCAAACCGGCCCTGAAACAGTCCACTGAGGAACTGGTCGACCTGGTTTACAAACCGGTTCGCACCTTCCTGGAGCACTCTGCTTACACAACGTCCATTGATATCAACCCCAACTACATCAAGCCCAACGGTATGATGTACCGGTTGATGAAGGCCACCCATGAGTACGGTGCCGGAACTGCCACTTACTATCAGACCAGCAGCAAGTCTTTGGAAGTCGTTATGGACCTGCTGGCCACCATGCGTGAAGACTGTGAAAAGATGGCTGCCGGTGATCTGCACGAACTGATGCGCGCCTGGGAAATCTACCACCGTATCTGGACGGTTGAATCCCATCTGCGTCACATCCAGTTCCGTAAAGAGACCCGCTATCCAGGCTTCTACTATCAAGCCGACTACCCCGGACAGGATGACGAGAATTGGTTCTGCTTCGTTAACTCCAAGTATGATCCGGCTGCCGGCCAATGGGATGTGAAAAAGGTGCCCTACGTTAAGCTTATCGCTTAATGGACGGGTGCTTACTGTGCATTAGTCTGTAGCATGATACCTCCAGGCGTCTTCGGATGCCTGGAGGTTTTTATTAAGGTAGGGCAGCAACACGAGTATTTGTTACAGGCGATATCCTTGTTGAAATTATAAAATGAATCATTGCTTTTTGGCTTCGGAAAAATACCCGGCGCCAAAAAGCATCTTTCATTGGCTTGGCGTGTGAACCTGAACATTGATTGAAACGCAAAATATTATATATGGTATCGATGTTCAAGTTGATATTCCAGAATTATAAAGGGTATCGCCTGAAAGCCGTGAGCCGCCTCAATCGAAAAGCAATCTAACTCAATCTTCGATGCACGGAGGGATAGCATGACAAACGAAACAACCGCCCCTGCGAGTGGAAGCATCATGGTGGTCGGCGGCGGCATCAGCGGTTTGACGACTGCGCTGGAAGCTGCCGAAGTGGGGTATGAGGTATACCTGGTGGAAAAAAATCCGTACCTGGGTGGACGGGTGGCTCAGTTGAATCAATACTTTCCCAAGCTGTGTCCGCCGACCTGTGGTTTGGAGATCAATTTCCGTCGCATTAAGGACAATCCCCGCATTAAGGTTTTCACCATGGCTGAAGTGGAAAAAGTGGACGGCGGTCCGGGCAATTACAATGTGGCCGTTAAACTCAATCCGCGCTATGTGAATGAAAACTGTACCTGCTGCGGCGACTGCGCCGAAGCATGCGGCGCCGAGATCAGTAACGATTTCAACTTCGGCCTGGACAAGGCCAAAGGTGCCCATCTGCCCTTTGAAATGGCATTCCCCGCCCGTTTCGTGCTTTCCCCGCAGATCATCGGTACCGATGATGCGGCCAAAGCCAAAGAGGCTTGCAAGTATAACGCCATCGATCTGGATATGGCGGCCAAGACCTTAAACCTGCAAGTGGGTGCCATTGTATGGGCCACCGGATGGGAGCCCTATGACGCCGCCAAAATAGACAATTTAGGGTTCGGCCAGTACGACAACATCATCACCAACATGATGATGGAACGTATGGCGTCGCCCAACGGTCCCTCAAAAGGCCAAGTGCTGCGGCCCTCGGACAACAAAGCCCCGGAAAGCGTGGCATTTGTGCAGTGTGCCGGTTCCCGTGATGAGAACCACCTGCCTTACTGCTCCTATATTTGCTGCATGGCTTCCCTGAAACAGGCCACCTATGTACGCGCCCGTTATCCGGAAGCCAAAATTTATATCTTCTACATTGATTTGCGGGCTCCGGGACAGCGCTATGAAAAATTCTATCAAACCATCAAGGAAGATCCGAATATTTTCTTTGTAAAAGGTAAGGTTGCCGAAGTCAGTGAAGATCCGGCCACCAAATCCGTCACCCTCGTGGCTGAAAATGCCGTTACCGGTGAGAAGATCAGACAGGCCGCGGATCTGGTTGTTCTTGCCACGGGTATGCAGCCAACGGCCGCCAATGCAAAGCTGCCGGCCGAATTGAAATACAATGCCGACGGTTTCATTATCAATGATTTTGAAAAGGGCGGCATGTTTGCTGCAGGATGTGCCAATAAACCTGCCGACGTGGTTTCATCCAACCAGAACGCTACCGGAATGGCATTGAAAGCCATTCAAACCCTGGCAAGGAAGTAGGAGGTCATCCATGGACAAAAAATATGGTGTCTATATATGTGAAGGTTGCGGCATCGGTGAGGCCCTGGATGTAAAAGCGCTTCAGGACGTCGCCGCCGAAGAGGGGCTTACAGCCAAAACCCATCCCATTCTATGCGGAAAAGAGGGGGTTGATTTTCTCAAACAGGAGATTGAGGGCGGCGTCAACACGCTGGTCCTGTGCGCCTGTTCCCGCCGGGTCAATTTTGATATCTTTCGTTTTCCCGGGTGTATCGCGGATCGTGTCAACCTGCGTGAAGGGGTTGTGTGGTCCCATCCGCGTTCAGTCTTCCCGGCCCTGACCGAAGAGGACAAAGCCGATGCGGAAAAGTTCGACCGCGTTCAGATGATGGCCGAAGATTATATAAAAATGGGAATGGCCCGGGTTAAAAAAGTGACATTGCCCGAACCCTATAAACTGGAAAAATTTGCCGACAAAATCCTGGTGATCGGCGGTGGCGTGACCGGATTATCGGCGGCATTGGATGCGGCCGGTGCCGGTTACTCTGTGACCATCGTTGAAAAAGAGGCCCGACTTGGCGGGGCGGCCCTGAACTGGCGCAGCCAGTTGCCCGTGGCCGATCCCTACGACAGTCTGGCGCCGCCGGTGATAGAGGCTAAAATCAAGGCTGTTGAGGCCCATCCCAATATTACCGTGAAAACCGGCACTGTTCTGGCCCGTCTGGCAGGACAGCCGGGAGAGTTCACCGCGACGCTCAAGAAACCGGGTGAAAAAATCGAATTCGATGTGCCCTATCCTTTGCCTGATGAGATGAAGGTGGATGAAAAGGGCAAGGAACTCAACGCAGAGCAGCAGTTCGAAGCCTACAAAAAATATAACGAGGGCAGAAAGGACATTCTGCAACTGGACCCCAATGGCGAGCTTTTTGGGGCGGTGGTTTTGGCCGCCGGCTGGAAACCCGCTGAAATCAAGGGGGATGCTTATGCCCACCTGGGGTATGAGGAGAATCCGGATGTGGTGACCAACGCCGAATTTGAAGTCATTGCCAAATCCGGCAAGATCGCCCGGCCGTCCGACGGCAGGGCCGCCAAGTCGGTGGTCTTTATCCAGAGCCCGGACAAAGACGAAAACGACGCCGATTTCTCCTATGCCGGCGCCGTGACCAATATGGTGTCGTTGAAGCAGGCCAAGTATGTGCGCGACGACTATGACGACGGCAAAGCATATGTTTTCTATCAACACATGCGAACACCCGGTCTGAGCGAATATTTCTACAAGAGCATGCAGCAGGACCCCGGAATTTTCCTGACCAAAGGCAATGTGATCAGCGTTTCCAAGAACGGTGACGGCATGATTGTCGAAGCCACCGACACCCTGTTGGGTGAAAAACTGCAGGTCAAGGCCGACATGGTGGTGCTGGCCGCCGGTATGGAGCCGGCCACCAAGTCCGATGCGGTGGTCAACATGGCCTATCGCCAGGGGCCGGCCTTCCGGGATATCGATCTGTTCAACGGATTCTGCGACTCCAACTTCATCTGCTTTCCCTATGAAACCCAACGTACCGGCATCTATGCCGCCGGCGCCGTGCGCCGTGCCATGACCACTGAAGAGGCCATGGAAGATGCGGCCGGTGCAGCCCTGAAGGCCATTCAGTGTGTGGAATCGGCCAATCGCGGTGTGGCTGTACATCCGCGTTCCGGTGATATGACCTTCCCCGACTTCTTCTTCCAGCGCTGCACCCAATGCAAGCGTTGTACTGAAGAGTGTCCCTTCGGCGCCCTGGACGACGACGAAAAAGGGACGCCCAAACCTAATCCGACCCGCTGCCGCCGCTGCGGTACCTGCATGGGGGCCTGCCCCGAGCGGATCATCGGTTTTGCCGATTACAATATCGACAGTATCGGCTCCATGGTCAAATCCATTGGCGTTCCTTCCGAGGACGACTATACGGAACCGCCCTTTCGAATTCTTGGATTGGTTTGCGAAAATGATGCGCTGCCGGCATTGGATATTGTGGGGTTGAACCGTTTGTCTTATTCGGCGGATGTCCGTCTTATTCCGGTACGGTGCCTGGGTTCGGTCAACGTTATCTGGATAAAGGACGCCCTCTCCCAAGGCATGGACGGCGTATTTCTGCTGGGCTGCAAGCACGGTGACGATTATCAGTGCCATTTTGTCAAGGGCAGCGAGTTGGCCAGTATCCGTATGAAGAAAATCGGTGAGGCCCTGGCCAGTTTGGCGCTGGAGAACGAACGTGTGGCCCAGTTTGAAATTGCCATTGACGAATACGATAAGGCACCGCAAATCATCAACGATTTCGTGGAACTTATCGAAGGATTGGGACCCAACCCGTTCAAGGGCTTTTAATTTTGTCATTCCAATTGGATATCCGGCAGCGGGTTGCACCGTTGCCGGTATTTAGGAGGTAATACTATGTCCGATGCATATCTTGTTGAACCGGATGTCGGGTTCATAAAAGAAGTTGTCAAACTGGGAGGGCAAGACGTCAAGAAGTGCTTCCAGTGCGCCACCTGTTCGGTGGCCTGCCCAATATCTCCGGATACCAAACCCTTTCCGCGCAAGGAGATGCTGGCCACCTCATGGGGACTGAAAGATCGGCTGATCGGCAATGGCGATATCTGGTTGTGCCACAATTGCGGCGACTGCTCCACCCTGTGCCCGCGCGGCGCCAAGCCGGGCGATGTCCTGGCGGCCGTGCGCGCATACGCCGTCAGCGAATACGCCGTTCCCAAAGCCTTGGGAAAAGCCGTCAACAATCCATCCATGCTGCCGGTTCTTCTGGCTATCCCGGCGATTTTGATTCTGGTGCTTGGTTTTCTTTCCAACATCGTCGGTTTGGACTGGCTGAATTTTTCTCCCACCGGCGAGAATTTGTGGGGGAATGATTACTTTAATAACTATCTGGTCGATATTATTATGGTTCCCACCTTTTTTGGCGCCATTGCCGTGTTTGCCTTGGGATTGAAGCGCTTTATCGCAGACATGCATGCCAATGCCCTGTTGGAAGGTAAAACAACCAGGGAAAAGATTGATCCTGTGGAGTTTGTAAAAGCTTTGATTCGCATTTTTCCGACGATTTTCAAGCACCAGAAATTCAGCGAATGCGGAACCAACAAAGAGCGGGCCACACCCCACATGATGGTGCTGTTCGGATTCATCGGCCTGTTTATCGTGACAGGATGCTTTTTCATGGCCGAGTGGGTCCTGCATATCGAGGGGCCCTATAATCAGATCAACCCCATCAAATGGCTCGGCAACCTGGCCGGCATCGCCCTGATCATCGGCGGCGGCCTGATGGTCGCCAATCGCATGAGCAAAAAAGACGAGACTAACAGCTACAAGGATTGGTACTTGCTTGGGCTGATTCTCGGATTGGGCCTCACCGGATTGCTGACCGAAATTCTCCGTCTTGGCGGGTTGTACGGTTTTTCCGCATTCATCTATTTTTTGCATCTGGTTCTGGTATGGGCTTTGTTCGCCTATACGCCTTTTTCCAAGCTGGCTCACCTGGTTTACCGCACCGTCGCAATGACCTATCAGGAATATTCCGGTCGTAAATAGCGATATAGAGTTGTTTTTTTAAAAAGGGTTGCCCTGTCGTCCATGGGGCAACCCTTTTTCATGTTCACGATAGTTGACAAACGAGACAGAATAATCGAATTAAATGAGTTCCCTGCAGGTTTTGTTACATACAAACAGGGTGATCGTCGGCGGGACGGCTCACCCGCCATTATATTCTATTCCCACCCCACCATCTTTCATGTTAACCTTAACGACAGGATTAATTAACGGCAAAGTGAATGATAT
>JBFFHG010000163.1:0-6879 GCA_041557055.1 Desulfosarcinaceae bacterium | reverse complement strand
GCCTTCACCGCCTCGGACTGGACCATGTACCCCTTTTCCACGCAAAACGAAAAAGACTTCTATAATTTAATGGATGTCTACCTGGATGCGGCCTTCTTTCCAAACATTGAAGAACTGAGTTTCAAGCAGGAGGGCCATCGGCTGGAAATTGAACGCGATCAAAAGGCTGCTGAAAAAGAGCGCCTGGTCTATAAAGGCGTCGTATACAATGAAATGAAGGGGGCCATGTCGTCACCGGATCAAGTGATGTCGCGTTCCATTCTCAGCGCCCTCTATCCGGATACGACCTATCGTAACAACTCGGGCGGAGATCCTGAAATTATCCCCCGGCTGACCCATGCCCAACTCAAATCTTTTCATCAACGCCACTATCACCCCAGCAATGCCTATTTCTATACGTACGGCCACCTGCCGCTCAAACAGCACCTGCAGTTCATAGCCACCAAAATCATGGCGCGGTTCACGGCCATCGACCCCAAAACCGATGTCCCTTCCCAACCCCGTTGGGACAAGCCCAAAACGGTCCGCCACACCTATGCCCTGGCACCCAATGAAGAGCCAACCCGCAAAAGCCAGGTCGCTTTGGCGTGGCTGGTCAGCGACATCCGCGACACCTTTGATGTGCTTGTCTTTACCGTTTTGGAACAGGTCCTGATCGCCAATTCCGGCTCCCCTTTGCGCAAGGCCCTTATGGATTCCGGATTGGGCAGCGCCCTGAGCGACGCCACCGGATTTGACGCCGACAACCGGGACACCCTGTTTTCATGCGGATTAAAGGGTACGGAGGCGGCGGCGGCCGATCAGATCGAGGGCTTGATTCTCGATGTGCTCAACCAATTGGTCAAAAAAGGAATTGAAAGGGAACTGGTGGACGCCGCCATCCATCAGATTGAGTTTCATCGCAAAGAGATCACCAATTCGCCGTATCCATACGGCCTCAAACTACTGCTGACGATCATCAGCAGTTGGCTGCACGGCGGCGACCCGGAGCGTATTCTGCAATTGGACGCCGACTTGCGGCGATTGCAACAAAACATCGACCAGGGGCCGTTTTTGGAGCAGTGCATCCAATCTTTCCTGATCGATAATCCCCATCGCATCCGCATGATCCTGGTACCGGATCAACAAGAGGCCCGCAAAGAAGAGGAGCGGGTTACGCAGGAACTGGAAAAAACACGGGCCCGGTTGACCGAAGCGGATCGCCAACGGATTGATCAGGATTCGGCCCAGCTCCAAGCCCTTCAGGAGAGCGAGGAGGCGATCGGCTGCCTGCCGACGCTGGAATTGAGCGATATTCCGCCTGAAGTGAGCGCTTATGCACCGACCAGGGTGGCCGAAAAGGTACCCCTCTGGTGTTACGACCAACCCACCTCAGGCATCTTTTACTTGAACATGACAGCCAGCGCCGGCATACCCGAGCCGCTGCTGCCATGGGTGCCTTTCTTCTGCTACGCCTTCACAAAAATGGGCACCCGAAAACACACCTATACGGAAATGGCCCGCAAAATCGATGCAACCACCGGAGGGTTGGGACTGTCCGCCAATGCGCGCGCGCCCTGGAATCAGTCCCATACCTGTTTGCCCTTGATATCTCTGAATGCCAAGTGCCTGGCCCGCAATATCGATCCCATGCTGGCTATTGTCGAAGAGTTTATCAGTGCCGCGGATTTCAGCGATCTGACCCGGCTGGAACAAATACTTGGAGAGTATCAAGCGGGTCTGGAATCCATGATCGTCCACAACGGCCACCGCCTGGCCATTTCATTATCATCGCGGACCTTCTTACCCACAAGCGCTTTGGCGGAGTTGTGGGGCGGTGTTCACCATGTGCGAACCATCCGAGCCTTCAGCAAGGATCACCCCCCTGCAAAACTGGAAACCCTGGCAAAAAACCTCGGTATCATAGCCCAGGCTGTCTTTTCGCCCGAAAACGTCATCATGGCTGCCATCGGAGAATCCGATCAAGTAGACCGGGCTTTGGCGCGCATGGAATCCAGCCAAATCCTGGCCGCCTTTCACCGCCACCATAAAAAGCCCTGTATGGCGCCCATCAATATTCACCCCGAGCAGCAGGTGCCCTATGAGGGATGGAGCACCTCGACAGCCGTGGCCTTTGTGGCCAGCACGCTGCCCACGGCGCCTCTGGGGCACCCCGATGCGCCGCCGCTTGCGGTTTTGAGCAAAATCCTGCGATCCCTATACCTGCACCGGGAAATCCGGGAAAAGGGCGGCGCTTACGGCGGGTTTGCCCTCTACAACCCTGAAAACGGACTTTTCAGTCTGGCCTCTTATCGTGACCCGCACATTGTCCGCACCCTGGCGGTTTTTGGTAAAATACGGGATTTCATGCAATCCGGTCAGGTCGGGCAGGAAGATATCAAAGAGGCCGTATTGCAGGTCTGCTCGGAAATCGACAAACCCGATCCTCCGGGACCGGCAGCCCGCAAAGCCTTTTCCAGATTGATCCTGGGGTTGAGCGATGAGGCTCGAAAAGCGTTCAAACAGCAATTATTGGCTGTGACGCCTCAAATGCTTTTATCCGTAGCGGAAAAATATTTTACCCATGAAGGCCCCGAACCCGGTATGGCGGTAATTGCCGGAGAGGAGGATCTTCAGAAGGCCAACGCCCTTTTGGCCGGAAAGGAGCTCAAACTCAACACCATATAAGATTCACCCGTTTTCCCGCTGCCCTGTGCATGGTGTCCGGGCAAACAGGAAAACATGAACGATATTCAGGATATTCGTGCAACCTGAAGCGGCCGAGCGCACTATGATCGAAGCACGTTCTTGAGCGCTCTTTCAAATCAGATTTTTGTGAATCATGGCGCGCAGTCGTTGAGAAAAATCATCGGGAACGGATGCGGATTTCATTTCGCGGCACAATGCCACCGTTTGTTTGAGCGTTGCCAGGCACGCTTGGCAGGGCGGGCATTGCCGAATGTGTCTTTCAATCACATCGCAACTGTTCTGATCAAGCTCATGATCAATATATTCCGATAATTTCTCAAAGAAAGCACGGCATTGCCGATGGTCATGCATCATCATACTCATCTTTGAAATATGTTTTGAGTTTCTCCCGCAAAAAAAGGCGCGCCCGATGCAGGCGGACTTTTATATTGGCGGGGGTCAAATTCAGAATTTGGGCGCTCTCCTCCGTACTAAACCCCTCAATATCCCTGAGCACCAAAACCACGCGATACTTTTCAGGTATTTCCACAATGGCTTTCTTCAAAGTCCTGCCCAACTCCTCATTGAGAACCTGATCAAGCGGAAGAGTGGCCCATGCTGGTGTCTGCTGCTCCACAGCGGCTTCGTCCTGAGGTAAAAACTCCTCCACAGACAACTCCCGTTCCGGTGCGAATTTGGATTTGCGCCTCTTTTTAATGCAGGTGCTTGTGGCAATCCGGTAGAGCCAGTTCTTGAATTTTGTTTCGTAGCGAAAATCCTTCAAGTATCTGTAAACATTTAAAAATGTATCCTGGACGACATCTTCGGCATCCCGTGGCTCGCCACACATCTTCATGCCGAAATTATACAACGCCCGTTCGTAGCGCTGAACCAACCGGTTAAACAGTTCCTTGCGGCCGGACTGGATGGCCCTGATGAGTTCAAAATCCTGATCAATTTTTGGTTGCGTTTTGCTTGGACGGGTCATGATCCTCTTTGCGTGTCACCTGACATGCGTTGCGCACTCAGGTGGAAACGCCCATTTTGGGCAGAATATAGGCCTGCATCAAAAACCAAAGGCCAGCAACAGCCAGCAATATCAACATCTCTTTCATCAGCGTCTCCTTCTTTGAATTCTCCCGGCGAATCTTGGAAATACTCAAGCAATCTCTGTTTTTGGGTTCCGTGACCTAAGGAGACTTGAAAAAACCATCGGTTACAAGCCGCTGGTGAATTGCCGGACGCGTTTGCTTTGTCAAAGGCGGCGATGTATAGAGGACATTCATCCGGATTAACAACAAAAAAAGCGGCTATCCCCGGGCCCGCAGCCCGGAGGAATCAATTTCGTATTTCTTGATTTTGTAATGAATGGCCCGGCGGCTGATGCCCAGCAATTTGGCCGCCTCCTTTTGAATGCCGCCGGTCTGTTTCAGCGCCCGGATAATGGCGTTGCGTTCCGTATCTTCCAGGGAAAAAGAGGCTTGCTCACCGCTTTTTTCAGAAATACCTGAAAAGGTGGGCAGTCCTGAAAGATGTAAATCGTCCGGCTTGAGCAAATTTCCACGGCACAGCACAATACCGGCTTCTATTGCATTCTTCAGCTCACGCACGTTGCCGGGCCAAGGGTACTCGCGAAGGTATTGAATGGTTTCATCAGCCAGTTTGATAATGCGCGTCCCCTGCTGCTTTGAAAAAGTCTGGACAAAAAGATTTGTCAGAATGGGAATGTCCTCCTTGCGTTCCTGTAAACGAGGCACATTGAGAGTCACCACGCGCAACCGGTAATACAAATCCTCCCTGAAACGGCCGGCCTTGATGTCTTCCAGCAGATCGGAATTTGTCGCCGCAATAACACGGCAATCCACAGAATTTTCCTTGAGTTCACCGATGCGGCGGATCTTGCGATCCTCAAGAAAACGCAGCAGCCGCACTTGCATTTCCAACGAAATATTGCCGATTTCATCCAGGAATAGCGTTCCCTTGTCGGCAGTTTCAATCAGACCTTTTTTATCACTGACGGCATGGGTGAAGGACCCCCGGGTATGCCCGAAAAGCTCGCTCTCCAACAACCCGGCCGGTGTACTGCCGCAATCAACCACCACAAAGGGTTGTTTGGCCCGGGCGCTGAGCTTGTGAATCAGCCGGGCAATGCGCTCTTTGCCCACGCCGCTTTCTCCGAGAATGAGAACGCTGACATTGCTTTCGGCAACCCGCTGGACCAGAGTGTAGAGCTCTTTCATTTTGGGACTGTCCGCCACGTCCATATCCCGCAGCACGCTATCGCTGTCACTATCGTTATCGCGCCCCGCCCCTGGGCTTTCATCCAATACTTTTCGCAGCTTATAAACCAGCTCCCGGCCGTCAAAAGGCTTGGCCAGATAATCCACGGCACCGGCCTTTACAGCCTTTACGGCATCCGGGATACTGCCATAAGCGGTTAAAAATATGATCGGCAAGCCGGGCTGCAGCGATCTGGCCTTGTTCAGGACCTCCATACCGCTCATGCCAGGCATTTTCATGTCCGATATCATCAAATCAATCCTATGCTCCTGCAAAATCTGGAGGGCATCCCGGCCGTTTTCAGCCCGATGAATGAAAAACCCGGCCGACTGAAGGCGGGCATCCAGAACTTCCAAAACATTTTGATCGTCATCCACTATGAGAATCGCAGTGGGATTCTGTGCTATATTGCTCATTTTAGTTCACCGTTACCGGGTGAATCGGTCGTAGGAATGGCATTCTTCTTTTTCTGAATTTTCTGATCAATGGTTTCCAACGCCTTAATCTGACCTTGCAGCGCTTCAATCTCTTTTTCAAGCCCCAGAATCTTCTTTTGGCGTTTTTCCAAGGACTGCTGGGCCATATCCAATTCGGCCTTCATCCGATCCAATTCTTCCTTACTTTTTATCAGCAACCACTGGGGCACACTGGCTTTGGCCTCCACATCACCATGTTTTTCCGGCGTCAGGGGGATGTTTGAAAAAATCATTTTCTCTTTGATCAACGGGTCAAACAAAGCCGAATTTTCATATTTACAGGTATCCGGAACGTGTTTAACCCATTTTTCCCATAATAGCATCGCATCGTTGTATTCCTGAGGCGTATTGGCCACCATGAGCCGTGAGCACGCCGCGCCGTAAAGGGCCATAAGCGCAAACCGTTTGTCGGTTGTTTGCAGCCGAACGGCTTCAAATTGTTCGGCGGCATACGGATAATCCCCCCCCATATAAGCTGCCAGGGCTTGCCGGTATTGATTTTTTGCCTCGAAAGAGGGCTCCGAAACCGCCTGGGCAGGTTTAAACAAGAAGGAATCCCGGCATCCGGTGCTTGCAATAACACCGCAACAGAGCAGACAGCAAAATATACGAAACCAGAATGCTTTAAATAAAGACATCAATATGACCTATATTGAAAATTTATGTCATTTATAACGAATTGCCGAACATAAGCAACAATAGATACAAAAACGTGATCAAATATCCCAATTCGGGCACCTTGTCTATATTTTTACTTGGCAAAGGGACCTCTGGCATCCTCTATAGCATAATTCACTATCTGTTGTCACTTTTGGGCATTGTCCAATAGGAAAAACCAAAATATCGATTTGACCGGCGATGCCGTCGCATCATCCTTCAAAACGCCCATGCCCAAAGCTATTTAGGATTTTCCTGATCCAGGGGTGCCAGGGGCAGGGTAAAGCTGAAGGTACTGCCCTGCCCCACCAAACTTTCAACCCATATTGCGCCGCTATGGGCTTCAACGATATTTTTGGTGATGCTCAATCCCAGGCCAACACCGTCCAGATGATCCCTGACCGAGGGTGCCCGATAGTATTTGCTGAACAGTTTGACCTGATCCTCTTCAAGAATCCCCGGTCCGTTATCCACAATTCCAAACGTGAGTTGACTTTTCTTTATGTCCTGCCCCACCCTTACCCAAACCTTGGATTGGGGATCGGAAAATTTAATGGCATTCCCCATCAAATTCAGAAAAACCTGCTGTAAATACTGGGCATCCCCCAATACGTCGGGCGTATCCGGTGGCACTTCGGAAAGAATCTCTATCTGTTTCACTTCGGCTGCCGGTTTCAAGCTTTCGATACAGGCCTCAACAAGCGCATAGCTGTCAACCCTTGCATAATGCAATTTGAGGGCGCCGGGCTCCAAGCGCGATGCCTGCATCAAATGGTTCAGCAAATCACAAATCCTCCCG
>JBFFHG010000162.1:0-6888 GCA_041557055.1 Desulfosarcinaceae bacterium | reverse complement strand
GCGATCGTGATCTTGCAGGTGGGTTACGGACAGCGTCTGGAGCAGCTTTTTTACGGGGACATCACCCGCGCCTATATCTCGCGCCAGGGTCCGGACCGGGTCACCACGGTGGAATGCGGCGACGGATCGGACGCGCTGCGATCGGTGCATATCGACAAGAGCTATGCGCCCGGAACGGATCTGAAGCAGGTCATCAAGGATGTGGCCCAAAGCTTTGTGGACCAGGGCAAGGTGGTGATGGGATCGCTTTTGGGGATCCGGTCGCAAAAAACCCATACCGGTCTGGCCCTTTCAGGGACAAGTAAAAAGCACCTGGACGATCTGGCCGCCAGACAGGGGCTGGAGTGGTCGATCCAGGACAACACCCTTCAAATGCTTGCCAAAGATGGGGACAGCGGCCTGCAGGCGGTGCTGTTCACCCCTCAAACCGGACTGATCGGATCGCCGGTTAAACGCGAGGTCGACGGCGGCCCGGGCGTGGAGTTCAAGGCCCTGATCCAGCCCAAGCTGATGCCGGGCCGGCTGGTCAAAATTGAAAGCCGGCAGGTCGACGGTGTCTACAAGCTGCAGTCGGTCACATTTTCAGGCGACACGCACGGCCAGGCGTTTTACGCCGATGCAAAGGCGGTGGCCCTATGAGCAGCAATGACAAGGCGGACAGGACCATGGCCCGGATCCTGCGCGATGCCATCGCCGCCCAGCTTTACGATCTGCATGTGTGTCTGCCGGCACGGGTGGAAAAGTACGACCACGCCAAACAAAAGGCCGACATCAAGCCGCTTTTGAAAAAACGCTACAAGGCCGAAGCCGAAGAGACCGAGCTTCCGGTTGTCACCGCCGTGCCGGTGCAGTGGCCCTCGGCGGCCGGCGGTGCTTCTTATCTTCATCTGCCCTTGACCAAGGGGGATCTTGGCATGGCCCTTTTTTGCGAGCGCTCGATGGACAGCTGGCTGCAGGGCGGCGGACAGACGGTGGATCCCAAGGATCCGCGCCATCACGATCTGTCCGATGCGATCTTTGTGCCCGGCCTGCGGCCGTTCGGCGCGCCGCTGGCCGGCACCGACCCGGACAACGCCATACTTCAAAACGGGCAGATGAGAGTTGAGATATCCCCCGATGGAAAAATCAGCGTCCAGGGGGCCAGCGAGGAGTTTTTGACCATTGTGGACAGTGTTCTGGATCACCTGATTTGTGCAAAGGTGGTGACGGCCATGGGCGCCATGCCGTTTTTTCATACCACCATCAGCGCATTTGAAAATGACAAAGCGCGGCTTTCAACCATCAAGAGGATTTAATCATGGCAATGGACGGCACTCAAATGGGAAGTGAAGTGGCCGCCGCGATCGCGGCCACCGGTGCGGGCGCACAGCTTGACAGCTACGAGCAGGCGGCTGCCCGGGCGCAGTGGCAGGTGATCTGCCGGGCCATTGTGGATCACATCAAATACAACGCGCTCGACAGCCAGGGAGGCAATATCACCTGATGGATCTTTCTTTAGATGATAACTGGGATCTGGTGACCGATGCCACCGATCTTTTGCTGGTCGACGCCGCCGAGGCCATCGGCCAGCATCTGGCACAAAGGCTCAAGACCTTTGCCGGTGAGTGGTTTTTGGATCTTCGGGTGGGTGTGCCCTACCTGCAGCAGGTGCTGGTCAAGAACCCGGACCCGGTGGTGCTGGACAGCATTTTCAAATCGGAGATCATCAACACGCCGGGCATCGTGGAATTGCGCCAGTTTGATCTGCGCATGGATGCGGCCGCGCGGCAGCTGCAGCTCTCTTTCAAGGCGGTCATCGACACCGGCGCGGTGATCAGTTTCAGCGAGGTGATCCCATGACAACCTATGGCCTGACGCCCCAGGGGTTCGTGATCAAGACCCTGGATGAGATCAAACAAGAGATGGACGCGGCCCTGCGCGCGGTGTTCGGCGCCCAGATCAATACCTCGGCCCAGAGCGTGTTCGGGCAGCTGATCGGGATCTTTGCAGAGCGCGAGGCGCTTTTATGGGAACTGCTGGCCGACATCTACAATGCCCAGTACCCGGCCACGGCCGAGGATATCAGCCTGGATCTGGCCGCGGCCCTGACCGGTCATGTGCGCCTGCCGGCCCGGGCCGGCATCATCGAGGATGTGCAGCTTTCGGGAACAGTCGGAACAGTTGTGCCCGCCGGGGTGGTCTTCTCGGTGGCCGACAACCCGGATGCGCGGTTCAAGACCGAGCAGCAGGTGACCATCGGCGCGGGCGGCACCATCGAGGCCGACTGCATCGCCCTTGAGACCGGCCCCGTCGAGGTTCAGCCCGGCACCTTGACCCGGATCGATACGCCCATCGCGGGTCTGGACGCTGTGACCAATCCCAATGCGGCCATCACCGGGCGCGATCTGGAGACCGACGCCGAGCTGCGCATCCGCAGAAACGGCAACCTGCAGTTCAGTCGCTCCGGGCCGGTGGAGGCCATCCGCAGCGCGATTTTGGCCCTTAACGACGACACCACCAAAACGGCCATCGAGCATGTGGTCGTCTTTGAAAACTATTCCCTGGCCACCGACGCCCGCGGTTTGCCGGGCAAATCGTTCGAGGCGGTGATCTACCAGGCCGGGGCCAGCACCGAGCGCGACCAGGAGATCGCCGAGACCATCTTTTTAAAGGCCAAGCCCGCGGGCATCGAGCCCTATGGATCGGTCAGCGTGCAGGTGACCGACAGCCAGGGCTTTGGTCACACCTGCTGGTTCACCCGGCCCACCCAGGTGCCGATTTATCTGGAGCTGGATCTGAGCGTCACCGCCGATTATCCGGCCGACGGCGACGACTATATCAAAGACAAGATCGCCGCCTGGGGCAACGCCCTGGGGCCGGGGGCCGATGTGATCGTCTATCCGGCCCTGGTCTCGCAGCTGGCCGATATTGTCGGCATCGTGGATGTGGCGCTGCGCATCGGCCGCGCGGCCAGCCCGGCCGGTGACGACAACGTGGACATCGATGACGGCACCGGCGGCGATGTGGAGATGAGCCAGTGGGATCCGGTCGACATGACGGTGGTGCACATATGACGAACAGGATCACGGATCATATCGATGCGGCCAGGCGGCGTTTGCTTCAGCAGTACAAGCACAGCCCCCGGCTGTTGGCGCTGATCGGGATCCTGTTCGGTGCCCAGGTGCAGGATCTGGAAGACGCCGCCTGGCAGCTTTACGGCCGGCTGGATATCGACACGGTTGAAGGTACGCAGCTGGACCGTATCGGCGCAGTGGTGGGCCTGTCGCGCAGCGGCTGGAGCGATGATCTGTATCGGCTTTTGCTCAAGGCCAGGATCGGCAAGAATGTGAGCCACGGCACCCTGGAAGATGTGATCAGCGTCTGGCGCCTGATCGCCCGGGCCGACAAGGTGCAGGTGGTGGAAACCTATCCGGCCCAGATCGATCTGTATTCGGATACGCCCATCGACGGCGAGCTGGCCGCCTTTGTGCGCGAGCTGATGCAAGACGTGGTGGCCGCCGGCGTGCGGGTGGATTTTCTGGCGATCATCTTTTCTTCAACCAACGCGTTCGGGTTCGATCCGGACGATCCCGATGTCAACGGGTTCGGCGATTACAACGATGCTGAAGTGGGCGGCGAGCTGGCCTACATTCAGATGACTTAAGATTAAGGAGCACGGCAAATGGCGGACAAACCCAGCGAAGGTCATCTGGGCTGGATCAGTGATGACGATACCGATAAATATGTGGCGCCTTCGGCGGCCAAGAGGCTGCAAGGATGGATCCAGGCCGAAAAACCGCCCTTTCAGTATTTTAACTGGGCCTGGCGCCTGATCGACCGGTGGCTGCAGTATTTTGAGGCGGCAACCGATGACAACGCGGCGGCGATCACAACAGAGGCTTCGGCCCGCGCCGGTGCCGATTCAACCCATGCCGCCCTGACCGCCCCTCACAGCGCCACCAGCGCGGCCACGGCCGACCGGCTGATGATGCGCGATGCCAGCGGCCGGGCCAAGGTGGCCGCACCGTCCGCCTCGGATGACATCGCCAGGAAAAACGAAGTGGATGCCGAGGCCGCAGCAAGGGCCAATGCCGATACCGCCTTGCAAACCAATATCGACACTGAGGCCACGGCCCGCGCCGGTGCCGACAGCGCCCACGCAACCCTGACAGCCCCGCACAGCGCCACCAGCGCGGCCACGGCCGGTCGGATCATGATGCGCGATGCCAACGGCCGGGCCAAGGTGGCCGCCCCTTCGGCCCCGGACGATATTGCGCGAAAATATGAAGTGGATGCCGAGGCCACAACCCGCGCCAGTGCCGACAGCGCCCACGCAGCCCTGACAGCCCCGCACAGCGCCACCAGCGCCAACACCGCCTCCAGAATTGTCATGCGCGATGGTTCCGGCGATATTATCGCCCGGCTGTTTCGCACCGAATACGAATCAACAACGGCCGGACAATCTTATTTTCTGGGACAAAACGCTATTGGCGCCGGTGCGGATAACTACGCCCGCCCCATGACGGTGGCACAGGCGCTATCGATATTGGGATTGACCAACGCACTGGTTGTTGTTGCCCAATCATTGGGAGCAAACGGGTATATACGCTTTGGCAAACGCGATGGTTCGGCCGGTCCGCTGATTCAGTGGGGCCGCTACAGCAGCATCCCTGCAACATCCAGTGTGAACATTACATTTCCAATGTCTTTTACAACATCCGTGCTGGCCACGTTTGTGTCCGTTGAGGTAGCGACATCGCAAACAGGGTCATTCAGATATGATCCTCACACCGTAAATCCATCTCTGACAGGGATGGGGTTGGATAACAATGACCTGGATGCAAAAACAATGAACTGGTTGGCTATCGGTTATTAACGAGGAGGTTTCAAGGTGACTAAATATGGCGTATTTGATGGCGATGGCAGACCGACCGCATTTTACAGCGATGACATCCATGGACAAATCGGCTCCGATGGATGCCTGATACCATCTGATGCAGCAGAAATCACCGATGCCGACTGGCAGCTCTATTTATCCGGCAAGTATTACCGCGATGCCGACGGCCTTTGCACCGAGATACTCACTGAAGTTCTGCTCACCGATGTCATTGCAGACCGTCTGATGGTCCTCAAAAGTGAAGTGTGCCTCTATATCTATGGTGTATATGATGCCGGCACCCAGGCCAGCATGCAGGCGCTTTGGAGCCAGGACGCAACGTCTGCGGCCGTCAAAACGGACATCGAGGCCGTGTGGGCCTGGATCGCATCGATCATGGCCTATTATTACCAGTGCAAATCAGCGATCGGGGCCTTGGTCGATGTTGAGTCGGTTGAGGCCTACGGGTGGGATTTTACCCAGTTTGATGCGACCTGCCCGGATGTCACATTGCAGGCCATCTTTGGAGTCCTGTAAGCAGGAGGGTCCCCAACACCCAGGCGGATTAAAAATCGAATAGGACGTTAGAGAGACCACCCGCGAGGATGCGCAAACATCCCCGCGGGCGAAGAGCTGTTCATGGCAGCCCAACATCCAGACGGACGGTCTCCCTGCTCGGACCGAGCAAGGGGCTTTTATCACATCCGTTTGCAATCAAACAAGGAGTATGCTGTGAACAGCCCTTTCGCCTACATTGGTGGCAAATCAAAACTGTCCAAAACCATTATCGAAATGATGCCCGCCCACAAGGCCTACTGCGAGGTGTTTGCCGGGGCGGCCTGGGTGTTTTTCAGAAAACCGCCTGCAAAATACGAGGTGATCAACGATCTGGACAGCGACCTGGTCTGTTTTTACAGGGTGCTTCAAAACCACTTGGAGGAGTTTTTAAAACAGTTTAAATGGCTGCTGGCCTCGCGGCAGTGGTTCGAGGACTTCAAGCGCCAGCAGGTGGCCGGCGGCCTGACCGACATCCAGCGCGCGGCCCGCTATTATTACCTGCAGCGCCAGTGTTTTGCCGGCCGGGTGCGCGGCCGCACCTTCGGGGCTTCGCCCATGGGCCGGCCGCGGATTAACCTATTGAGAATCGAGGAGGAGCTGTCCGAGGTTCATTTGCGGCTTGCCGGGGTGGTCATCGAGCATCTGCCCTGGCAACGGTTCATCAGGACCTACGACAAGCCCGACACCCTGTTTTATCTTGATCCGCCCTACTACAAAGCCCCATATTACAATCACAATTTTGAATTGGCCGACTTTGAGGCGCTGGCCGACACCCTTGCCGGCATCAGATCGCATTTTTTGCTCAGCATCAACGATCATCCCGAAATGCGAACCGTGTTTAAGCGGTTTGCCATCAACCCGGTCAGCCTGAGCTACTGCGCCGCGCAAGCCAAATGCACCCAGGGCCGGGAGCTGATCATTTCCAATTAAGGCGCATGCCCAGCCAGTTGAATTCAAGCTTCAGGGCTCATTTTTTGGGGCATGAATTTTTGCCCGGAATGTGATATGGGGTGGCCCGATCTATGATTTATTTTGGGCAGAACCCCACCTGATTTCCAAACCTGCGCCCCTGCGGAAAAAACCTGCACCAAACCCAACACAATTAAAATTTGAACCCCAAAGAGAGGACGACAAGTTATGTTCGACGCATTTTTGAAAATCGATGGAATTGAAGGCGAAAGCACCGACGCGGCACACCAGGGATGGATTGAGATTAAATCATGTGACAACAGGATAACCCAAAAGGTTTCATCCACAGCATCCAGTTCCGGCGGCGCCAGCGCCGAACGGGCCACATTCCAGGATTTCAGGTTGACCAAGGAGTTGGACAAGGCCTCGCCCAAGCTGGCCCTGGCCTGTGCGGACGGCACCCACATCGACACCGTCACCATCGAGTTTTGCCGCGCCGGAACCGACAAAATCAAATTCATGGAATTCAAAATGACCAACTGCATTATCAGCGACTACCATATGAT
>JBFFHG010000161.1:0-6892 GCA_041557055.1 Desulfosarcinaceae bacterium | reverse complement strand
GTGGAGGCGGTTTTGGGCGAAGCGCTCCAGTATATCATCGTGCAGGACCAGCACATGGGCGCCGCGGCCATCGACTATCTGCAAACCAATGGGGCCGGGCGAAGCGGTTTTATCCCCATGGGGTTTGTCAAACCGCTGTTCGGCGGCGATCCGAACCAGATCCCCGCTGAATATCGGTTGCTCGCGCATGTTGCTGTCAAGCCTGATTTTCAACCCATAGCAGAAGCCTTGATCGGCCATGTGGCTGTTGTGCAGACCCTGGCCGATGCCCTGGCGCTTTTCAATCGCAACGGCCGGATTCAGACCATCGTTACCCGCTCCGGAGACGTTGTTTCCCATCAGGGACTGCTCATCGGCGGCAGCCAGGATAAATTGACCGGTATTCTGGCCAAAAAGCAGGAGTTGAAAGCCCTTGAGGCGCATTGCGGTCAACTGGATCAAAAATTGGGCCGGGCCCGGCAGCGGCAACACCAACTGGAAGAGTCGGTGCGCAAATTGGAAACCGACCTCCAACAGGGTATCGCCGACAAGGAAAGCGCCGCCGAAGAGGGCGTTGACGCTGAAAAGGCGCTGTATCGTCTGGGTGAAGATCTCAAAACCGCTCGCCGGCATCATGAGGTCGTTGAGCTGGAGCAAGAGCAACTAATGGGTGAGGAGAGCGACCTGGATGATGAAATGACCAAATATAACCAGGCGTTGGCCAAAATTACCGGTGAAGTCGAACAGGCCCAGGCACAAACCGTTGAATCTTCCCAGCGAATTTCCCAGCTATCTTCACGATTGGAGCAGCATAACCAGAAGATCGTGGACCTCAAACTCCAATTGACCGCCTTTCGCACCAAGCTTGAAAATGGAATTCAAACCCATCGGCGGCTCAAGGAATTTGAGCGCGACAGCACGATCCGCCTGGAGCAGTTGCAGAAAGATATCACCCAAAAATCGGAGAAATGCAACGCCTCCCGATCCCAGGCGACAATCAAAGAGCAATCGTTGCGCCAGTTTTATGCCGGTCGTCAGGGTCTGGACGAGAAGCTGGCCCTGGATGAATCGGAATACAAGTCCATAGACACCCATTTGAAGGAAAACGACGGTCAGATGGCCGTCATTCAGTCGGAACGCGAAAAAATTCATGAAAAAATTCGACTGATGGAACTGGACCTGTCCGAGAAACGCATTCGGTGCGACAATATCACCGCCAAGGTTCAGGAACGCTATCACATCTCCATTGCCGCCTTGAGGATGAAAATTGCCCAACAAGAAGAAAAACTCCAGATGACCGTTGGGGAGATGGAAAAAGAGTTGGGGCACTTCCGCGCCAAAATCGCCGGCATCGGAGACGTCAACCTGGGAGCCATCAAAGAGTATGAAGAACTCAAGGAACGCTTCGATTTTCTCAGCGCCCAGCGCGTTGATCTGGAAAAGGCCATCGAAGATCTGCATAAGGTGATTCGTAAGATCAATCGCATCACCCAGGAGCGCTTCACGCAAACTTACAATTTGGTCAATGAAAAACTGCAACTGGTATTCCCCAAGCTCTTTGAGGGCGGATCGGCCCGCCTTGAACTCACCGACCCCGGCAAACCGCTGGAGACAGGGGTTGAATATCTGGTTCACCCCCCCGGCAAAAAGCTCACCCGCATGAGCCTGCTCTCCGGCGGCGAAAAGGCTTTGTCCGCCATTGCCTTTATTTTTGCGATCTTTTTAATTCGGCCGGCATCCTTCTGTTTACTGGATGAAATTGACGCCCCCCTGGATGAAGCCAATGTGGTGCGTTTCAACAACCTGATGCAGGTCATCGGAGAAAAATCCCAGATCATTATGATCACCCACAATAAAAAATCCATGGAATTTGCTGAAATGCTGTATGGCATCACCATGGAACAGAAAGGCATTTCCAAGGTCGTTTCCGTCAACCTCAAAGAAAAACACGCTTAACAAAGATACCCGATATGGCATTGAACTGGTTCAAAAAGAAAAATAAGGCCGCGCCCACCGCCGATTCAACCCAACCGGATGATGAAGGCGCCATTTTACAGCCCCCCCTGCGGGACAGGGGCGAAAAATCAGGAGCGCAGGTGGACGCGGCATGCGGGGATGGGTTCATATCTTCCGCCGATACGCAAAATGCGTTCTCTTTGCCGGAAACCCAAAGGGAGGATGGCACCCCTGAAGCCGGAGAAACGTGCGACGGCCTCGAATGCCAAGGGCCGGCCTCCGCTCCGGGGAACGCCGGCCTGTTCACCCGTTTGAAAAAGGGACTCACCAAGACCCGGGAGATCCTGACCACCGACATTGACGAACTGTTCGGCAGTAAAAAACAGATCGATGACGATATGCTGGAGGCGTTGGAAGAGTTGCTGATCACCTCGGATATCGGCGTTCAAACCGCCATGGACCTGATGGCGACGATTGCCAAACGGGCCTCCGGAATCAAAGGGTCTGAAGCTTTAAAGGAAACCCTGAAACAGGAGATCCTGGCGCATCTTCAAAAAATCCCCGCCCCCCCTGCCATCTCCTCGGCCAGGCCCCATGTGGTGATGGTGGTCGGCGTCAATGGTGTCGGCAAAACCACCACCATCGGCAAACTGGCATCCAAAGCCACTCAAAAAGGTGACGCGACGCTGATTGTGGCCGCAGATACCTTCCGGGCCGCTGCCATCGAACAACTGGGCATCTGGGCGCAACGGGCCGGCGCTGATATGGTCAAGCATAAGGCCAATGCAGACCCGGCGGCAGTGGCCTTTGACGGCATGGAAGCGGCCATCGCCCGGAAAATGGATACCGTGTTTGTGGATACGGCCGGACGTCTGCATACCAAAGTCAATCTTATGGAGGAGCTGAAGAAGATCAAGCGAACCATCTCCAAAACAATGCCCGATGCTCCCCATGAAATTGTGCTGGTGCTGGACGCCACCACCGGCCAGAATGCGCTTTCACAAGCCAAAATGTTTCATGAGGCCCTGGGCGTCACGGGTTTGGCCCTGACCAAACTCGACGGTACGGCCAAAGGCGGCATCGTCATCAGCATTTGCCAATCACTGAACATACCCTTGCAGTATATTGGTGTTGGAGAAGGAATTGAGGATTTGCAGTTTTTCGATCCGGAGCAGTTTGCAAACGCTTTGTTCTGAAATTCGAAATCCGGTCATCAATAGGTAATGGAAAAGGATTCATATTCGCCTGAAAAATTTCCCCGCTGAATTTTCACATCCCGGACCTTGGACATGGGCGAACCTTGCCAACACCAATCAACGGCCTGCTCCACCGCCTTGGCCGGGCCTTCAAACAGCGCTTCCACCGTACCGTCGGATCTGTTGCGCACCCATCCCCTGACGCCCAATCGTTGCGCGGCGCGTTGGGTTTCAGCCCGAAAGAAGACCCCCTGGACACGCCCGGAAATGATCACATGGGCCTGTGTATTTGTCTGCATGACGCACCTGCCTTTTTATATGCAAGGTTTTAAGAGTTGGTTTCTTCCTCATCCCTATATATCGGTTCATCGGCACCATGGCCGCGGATCAATTCGGCATACTCTGCTTCCGTAATGACCTCTACACCCAAGCGGGAAGCCTTGTCCAGTTTGGAGGCCCCAACCTTCTCGCCGCAAATCAACAGATCGGTGTTGCCGCTTACGGCAGTCTGCACTTTTGCGCCCAATTGACGCGCCCGGACCTGCATCGCCTCGCGGCTGCCCCCTTGCATTTTTCCGGTAAACACCAGATTTTTTCCGGCGACAGGGCTTTGGGCAGGTGCCCGTTGGCTCAATAGAGGGGTTCTCTCCAGATTAAATCCAAGGCCGAGCATATGCACAAGGGTCTCTTTGATTTCAGCAGCGCCCTGAACAATGGACCGGCTGGTGACTTCACCGAATCCATTGATATTTTCAATTGTCCGGGCGTCAATTTTTAAAAATTCTTCCAGGGCGATGTGCTCCAGCAACCGACGGCTGTCCCCCACCCCCAGATCGGGAATCCCAAAGGCCGCCAGAAATCGCCAGTCTTCAACCGCCTTGGTGCGGCTGATCGATAGAGCTTCAGCCAGATTTTTTGATTGTACGGGACCGAATCCCGTTTGGACAAAATCTTCAACATTCATGGCATAGATTTTTTCAAGGGTGTCGCATCCTTGGGTCACCAGCTTTTGGATGGTCTTGATGCCGAACCAGTCGGCGCTTCCCAAAATCCGAAACCAATGGCTGATGCGTTGCTCAATCTGAGCCGGGCACCGGGGAAAGGCACATCTGAGAAAATCACCCTTCCAACCCAAGTCATGGTTGCAGGCCGGGCAACGCTCCGGCAGCTTCACCTGATCGGATGGCGCTATAACCTTTTCCAGCTTGGGGATCACCCCTCCACTGCGAATCACCTCGATCCTTGCCCCGAGGCCGATTCTCAGTTTGTCCACCATGCCGGCATGGTGGGCCGAGACCCGTCTGATGGTGGCCCCGGACAAATTAATGGGGGCCACCTCCAATACCGGTGTCACATTCCCGGTGCGCCCCACTTGCCATTGAATTCCCTCCACAACTGTTTCCGCGGTCTGCCCCTTGCGCTTGACAGCGATCTGCCAGCGGTAATGGTGGGAAGTCGCCCCCATGTGCGATCGCAGGCGCTCGTCCATGGCTTCCACCACCACGCCATCCAGAGGATAATCGGTATTTGCCATAAGCTTGTCACTGATGGACTCGATCTCCTCAAGCAGACGTTCACCCGAACCCTGCCAGAAGGGTAACCGGTTGTAAGGCACGAAACGGACTTTTTTGTCTTCCAAAGCCTGCCGGGCATCTTGGTTGAGGGTGTCGGAAGAGACAATGCCCACCACCATGTTGCGGGGGTGCTCGAACTTGTCCGCCAAATGGGCATCGAAATAGGACTGGACCGCCACAATTTCACCCAACCCCTGACCGCGCCCGCCCAGGGCAATGATGCCTTTATCGAAAGCGCTGCTGATTTCGTAGCCCACCAGACCGTTGCCGCGGCTGGCAAAGACATCTCCGTCATCCCGCCCCGCCACCCCGTCCAGCTTTGGAGTCACTTTGAACACCACGTCATGAACGCCAATGGCCTGGGCCTCTTTTTCAACCCGGGCCACAAATCGCTGAAGCTGTTCCGGGGTATAGGCTTTTTCCGTGGAGAGCATGGGGGCCGGATGTCGAATCTCGGTGCGATCGGCAAATTGTTCCGGTTCGACCCGCTGCAAATAGGGATGGTTGGAATCCAATCCCCGCAACTGCTCCACCAAGTCATCATACTCGGCATCACTGATCAGCGGCTCTCCGCGGCGATAGGCTTCATTGTAGTGCGTCAACTTGGAAACCAGATCGTCAATATTCATTTTCTTGGTCTCTTTCCCCTGACGTTGCATGTGATTTTGGTTGTATATCGCATGGCGATGAACTCTTTGCCTTGTTGTTTATGCAATGTTGGGACTTATGGCCTGAGCAGGTCGGTTATAAGACTGCAGGCAGTCAAACGGGATTGTTTAAACGCATCGGATTTGAATCCGGTCCGCCACTGGAAAGTGAACAGTTCGTCTGAAACCGTCAATATGGCTGCCAGGGGAAGAGCATAAAAGGCGGCCGCCGACAAAAGGGCTGAAAGCTCCATCTCCACGGCCAGGGCGCCTAATTGTTGATACTTATGGATTTGCGTGCGGGTTTCTCTGAAGATAGCGTCTGTAGACCAGATCAAACCGCTATGAAAATTGGCGTTGCGTTGCACCAGCCCCTGTTGCAGGAGCCCCCTGAGGGTATCATCGGTCCGCACGGCTTCATCCCCGCATTGTCCGTAGTGCACCGACGTCCCCTCGTCGATCCAGGCGCCGGATGGAACAATGATGTCACCGATGCCAACCCTTTGGTCGGTGGAACCGCAACAGCCGATAAAAAATGTCTTTTGTGTCCCCCAGGCACGAAGTATTTCCAAAAGCATAACAGCGTAAGGCGCCCCCATGAAAGGGCCGACCACGGCGGGAATCGCCGGATCAGCGCGATTGTAGTATAACCGGCTCATGTAAAGCGGGAAACTGTCCGTCAACGCAAGCTCTTTTCTGAGAATTTGGACATCTCCATCGCTTGCGGCCATTACGGCCAGCGGCCCCAATACGGGCGTGCGTTTGGTGCGAACCGGTCGGACAATGGCATTTTCATGGGTCATGGCGCAACCGTCATGGAATCTACACCGGGCTGGAGAGATCACTCAGCTCATTTTTGACGTCATCGATGATATCATAAAGCCACATCACATCTTCGATGGTGAGACGCCCTGCTTTGGCCGGCGCTCGCTCACTGCCGTCCTTTTTCTTCAGCAGTCTCGGGCCGACCTGAAGTTTGGGTTCACCGCCGGCATACCGTTGAATGGAGATAGTCAATCCGGTCTCTTCACAACGCCACTGTTTAATGGTTTCATCTTTTTCAGGATCGTAAGGCATTTTTATCAACCTCTCTAAGGGATATGGTTTGCATTAAGTCGCAATTTTCGAAAAATCGGCCATGCGCTCAAACAGTGCTGCGATGGCTTGCAGCAACGCCAACCGATTGTTGCGAAGGGCTGAGTCTTCTGTCATCACCATCACATCGTTAAAAAACTGATCCACCGGTGCCCGCAAAGAGGCGATAAGCCGCAAGGCGCCTTCAAGGTCACCGCCCGCCAGTTTCTCTCCCACCTGTGATTTAACGGTTTGGTAAGCTTCAAACAGGACCGATTCCGAAGGCTCTCTAAAAAGATGGGTGTCGGGCGCAACCGCTACAGCAGTTCCTTCGGTTTTGCGCAAAATATTGACCACCCGTTTAAAGGCTGCCGCCAGGGGTTCAAAGTCCGCCGCCCCTTTAAGGGTTTGTAACGCGGCGGTGCGCTGCCAGACATCGGGGATATTGTCTATGGAGACGCTGACC